>NZ_KB895737.1:0-18058 GCF_000374965.1 Bacillus sp. 95MFCvi2.1
TATTTAGAAGCTAAAGGGGAGAAATTTCAAAAAGAGGGAAACTATTATCGACATACGGAGCACGATAGCTTGTTAATTCGTGACAATATGTATGCATGGAATAGCCGGGGAGAGAAGGGATATGGAGCGATTAGCTTTGCTAGAATGTACTATGGTATGACTTTTCAAGAAGCAGTTCGAGACGTGAATTTTGGTGATTATCCTACTTTTACATCTTCTAAGGAAGAAGAACCAAAACAAGATGAACCATTCCGGTATCCAGGACACCTAGAAGTCCAGGATAAACAAGCCATTAAGCACTATTTAACTGATGAACGGAAGATTGACGCTCGTTTAGTAAATTGGTTGATTGGTCAAGACTTGATTGCACAGGATAAAAAGAAGAATGTGGTGTTTAAATGGCGAGAACAAGGTGGAACAGGAAATGTAGTAGGTGCGGAGCGTCAAGGGACGGTTAAGATGGAAAATAAGCGAGGTTCTTTTAAACAAATTTTGCCGAATGGAAAACCGCATATGGGATTTATGGTGGATGTTGGAAAACCAACATCCATTTATTATTTTGAGAGCCCAATTGACCTTCTTTCGTATTGGACGTTACAACAAAATCGACTACAAAATGCAAGGTTAGTCAGTATGAATGGACTGAAGATGAAAACCGTTTTACGTACATTTAAAGAGGCAAAAGATGAAGGATTTCCCGTGAATCGTATTGTCCTCGCAGTAGATAATGATAAAGCGGGGAAAGAATTCACAGAAAAGATAGGAGCTTTAACGATTACACCACGTGTTCAAATGCATCTTCCATCACAGGAGAAAGATTGGAATGATGCACTGAAGGCAGTCATACAATCAACTGAAAAACAGCAACAGCTTTATAAACAAACGCAACCGCAGCAAAAGAAACTAATACCAAAAAAGGAGATGGAGCGAAGTGTCTAATACATTACCAATATCAGGTGTATTACAGCTTTTTTTGTATGGAATGGGTCTTTATATTATCTTTCATATCTTAAAATGGAGTGTTGGAAAAATACGTGAAATTCGAATTCTGAAGAGGATGGCGAAGTCGGGGATTCGTTACATCGACAAAATGGATGGATTTCAATTTGAAGTATATCTAAAGGCTCTTTTTCGAGAACTTGGATATCGTCCAGAAGTCACCAAACGCTCTTGTGATTACGGTGTAGACGTCATATTAAAAGGAAGAAATCGTATTGTAATCCAGGCGAAACGATATGGGATAAAGAATCGAGTGGGGATTCGGGCTGTACAAGAAGTATATGCAGGAAAAGCATACTACAAGGCTGACGAGGCATGGATCGTAACCAATAGTGTATTTACAAAACAAGCTGAAGAATTAGCAAAAGCATGCCAGGTGAAACTTATTGATCGTTTTGAGCTTCAGAATTTGATTACCAAAGTGAATCCAGAACAAAAAGCGAAAGATGTGTATCAGCAAGTCAATCCAGCAGAACGGAAATGTCCGGTTTGTAAAAATCAATTAGTCATTCGATATTCAAAGAAAAATGATAATAAGTTTTTTGGTTGTTCTCAATTTCCATCGTGTATGCATACAGAAGCAATTAATAGATGAGCTGAAAGGACGAAATTCAGCTCCTTTTTTATTTTATTCAAAAAAATGAAGTTCTTATTAAAAAATGGATTCTCAGATTGCTTTGTATTGAGTTTTATTGTCGACTTTAATGTAACAAGTATCAGACGAGTTAAAACCTTATTTAAAGGGATTTATAAGCCTTAAATGATATTTTGAAGTATTCTTTGTTAATTTATATAAATTCGAACTTATTTTACATAATAAAAAGATAAAATTCAGAAAATTTAACAATTAGACCTTGCAAGGGCATATTGATAGAGTTATAATGACCTTATAAGAGCGAAAGTGATAAGGGGTGGTTCCAATGAGAAAGGCATCAATGGAAGTAATCCAAGACTTAAAGTATTTTCGTAAAAAAGGGCAAATTGGTTTCGATCTTAGCAATTTTAAGTATTATCAAATGTTTTGCAATGCATTAGAAGCAACGGGTACTTCGTATCACTTGGAGGTCAATGAATTAGAAGGAAATATAATCGTAATTAAAATAGTGTAAGGAAAGGAGAATGAAGGATGAAAATCAATACGCCAGAATGGTTATCCCTAAGTAAGGAAATTAAGGTAAAACTGATTCGTTTAGCTATTTTAGAATCAAGATTTAAGTATCAAAAATAAAAACCCTCTGTTGCAAAAAGCAAACAAAGGGCATTTGAATGAGTATCGTACGATGAAGGGAATCTAGCACATTCCCTTCTTTAACAGTATAGCATAAAAGGAAAACAACAAAGGAGATATTCATGAAAGAGATTGAAAAGTACATGACACCTAGTGAAGCGTCATTCCATTGGGGAATTGCTCGTGAAACACTAAAACATAAGTTTAGTCCCTCTGGAATGAACGAAAAACAAGTAGCAGAATTACAACGCATGTTAGATGAAGGATTAATTAAGTATTTTTTACAACCAGGAGGGAAGCGGAAAGAATGGATAATTAGTCGTCAAGCTATGTATGAATGGTTTGGTGAACCTAAAAAATAAATTGGATTAAGGGAGGAAATAAATATATGTCTTTAAATCGTGTCATTTTAGTTGGTCGTCTTACCAAGGAGCCTGATTTGCGCTACACACCAAATGGTGTTGCGGTAGCGACGTTTACGTTAGCTGTAAATAGACCGTTTATGAACCAGGGGCAAAGAGAAGCTGACTTCATTTCTGTGGTCGTCATATCTCCATGATCTCTAATGTACATAATTGTATTTTTTATCCCATCTATTAGCAGTATTAACGTTGAACTGAAATAGGTAGCTGTACAAAATTAATAACATGTACAAAAAGTACATGCCATCATGATATATAATTGCACATAATAAAATGAATCTATATATAATAAAGTGAATATATTTAAAGTAATGTAATTTGTGGTTTTATAAAAAAGAATGTTAATAGACCATTTGATATGTTTAAAAGTTTACTCCATCATACGAAAAGCAATAACAAAACAAAGCAATCCATTTTTAAAGTGAAGGAAAACAAAACTACTTTTCATCTTGTATCCAATGAAAATGTGCAAATAATATTAGATCATTTACCTACTTGAAGAGATAAACAAATCTTTAAAATCATGTGTCTAACAGGTGCAAGGATAGGAGAAGTCTTAGAACTGTAAATAGAAGACATTCCATATCCTGATTCATCTAAAGAACTTGGAGTGTTAGAAAATATTAAGTCAAAAGGTAAGACTAGAAATTTATACATTCCGATGTCATTACTTGATGAAATAGATGATTTTATTATGGAAGATAGAAATAAAATTGATACAGAACATGGAAATTTATTTGTATCACAGCAAAAATAAAATTTAGGGAAACCGTTAACGTATTTAGGGATATATTCCGTTTTTAATGTGGTGAAAAAGAAAGTTGGCATCGAGTTTAATTTCCATGATTTAAGACATACCTATATCACACAATTAATAGAGAATGGCATGGATATAAGTGTGGTTAGAATTATTGCGGGTCATGAATACGTTACTACCACCCAACAATATACGCATATTTCGAATCAACATCTTGAGAATAGTTTAAATAGATATTGGAGCAAGAGTGCTTTGATGTAGATTTGAAATAAAAACGTACCGTTTATAATAAAGATGTACTATTTAAAATAAAGTTATACTGGTTGTATAAAAATATCAAAAATGTCTAATGTTGAAGAAGTCCCCCCATAACCGGCGTCAAAACTTGTTCTTCTATCAGAATCTGTTCTAATACTTTTGAAATCGTAGGAATTAGATAAGTTACTACGGAATTAGAGGGAAAAAGATATAGGGTTCGTTCCCCTGATGATGGAGTAATACTTGTTGAAAAATTCATTGGTAAAATCGTTTAATTGTAATATCGTTAATCCACAATAAATATTTATATCATCAACTCTAAATAATAGTGAATCAATAATCGTGGCTCAAATAGGCAAGCATTATTTTGGGCGAAATGAAATTTTATTGCGAACTAGAGCTTTTTTTAATTTCGCCCAAAATTCTTTAGCAAAATTAAAAAGTATACATTTGTATACCATTCAATTAAACTTTAATATTAAATTCTTTGATTAATTCATTTAAAATAAAGTCTATTGATTGTATTTGTCCAATTAGATTTTCTCTTACACATGCTAATTCATTTTGTGTTAATTGCCTAATTAGAATATCTTTTCTTAATTTTAACCTGTAAATATAGTCCTCAATTTTACCACGTCGGAATGTCTCGGCCATTTTAATTACCCCTAATCTTATATGTATACGAATGTATACATATATTCCTTAAATTACTTTTATTGTGTTTTAATAATTATTAATTAAAATTTTTTATATTTCACCAATTTTCGATATTACAATTATATAGTGTGAAAAAACAATTAAAAAATAAGAAGTACTTTGGATAAAATTTTTCAAAATGCTTCTTTTTCAGGTGTTTTAGGAAAAATTTATTATAAAAATAAACTGCCTCTTTAGCTCAATATCAACATCTTATACTTTTATGTATGCTTTTATTCATTTTCATTTTAAACTTTATTTAAATTCAGTTTTTTAATAAAAAAGTCGTATCTTAAGAAATTAGATACGACTTTTTTGTTTTTCTAAGATATTTTGCGATTACTTAATGGTAAAATAAGAACGATTAATTAATTAATTAAATAAAGGAGCTTAACAATGGGAGCAGAATTAAACCAACGACTATTTAGTGCTGCAGACAATCTTCGTAGCAAAATGGACGCATCAGAATACAAAAACTATCTACTAGGATTGATTTTCTACAAATACTTATCCGATAAGTTACTAGAAAAAGTAGTTGAATTAGCAGATGAGTCATGTGAAGAATACAACACACCAAATAAACAAACTGAGTTGTACATGGAACTATTAGCAGATGATGATACAAAAAAAGATTTGATTGAAACGTTGATTGATACCTTAGGATACGATATTGAACCAGAGTATCTTTTCAACATTCTAACCATTCAAGCCAAACAAAATACATTTCAATTGAATGATTTGAATAAGGGTTTTATTCAATTATCAACAAAATATGATCAATTTAGTGGGTTGTTTGATGATGTCGATTTACAATCGAAAAAATTAGGAGCCGATGATCAACAACGTAATGTAACTATTACCGAAGTTTTGAAGAAGTTGGATGATGTAGATGTAATCGGTCATGATGGAGATGTGATTGGCGATGCCTACGAATTTCTTATTAGCCAATTCGCTTCAGAAGCTGGGAAAAAGGCTGGAGAATTCTATACTCCTCACATGGTATCAGACATGATGGCTCAAATTGTTGCTATTGGTCAAGAAGACAAGAAACTATTTAGCGTGTTTGATCCAACCATGGGATCGGGTTCTTTGATGTTGAATGTCAGAAACTACTTAAACTATCCTGATAGTGTTAAATATCATGGACAAGAGTTGAATACGACAACCTATAACTTAGCAAAAATGAATTTGATCTTGCATGGTGTAGATAAAGGAGATATGCGATTGCGAAATGGGGACACCTTGAATAAGGATTGGCCAACAAATGAACCTTATACGTTTGATTCAGTATTAATGAATCCACCATACTCTGCAAAATGGTCTTCAGATGATACGTTCTTAGATGATTCTCGTTTCAATCGTTACGGGAAGTTAGCACCAAAATCAAAAGCAGACTTTGCTTTTCTTTTACATGGGTTCTATCATTTGAAAGATTCCGGAACAATGGCAATCGCCTTACCGCATGGGGTACTGTTCCGTGGAGCTGCAGAAGGTGTGATTCGTAAGAAATTACTAGAAGATGGCAGTATTGATGCTGTAATTGGTATGCCAGCAAACTTATTCTTTGGGACATCAATTCCAACAACAGTCATCATCTTGAAGAAGAATCGTACCATTCGAGATGTGTTATTTATTGATGCAAGTAATGAGTTTACGAAAGAAAAGAATCAAAATAAACTTTCTAAAGAAAACATTGATAAGATTGTTGAAACATATAAGAAGCGAGAAGATGTTGAGAAATATGCTCATGTCGCTACCTTTGATGAAATCAAAGAGAATGATTTCAATTTGAATATCCCTCGATACGTAGATACCTTTGAAGAAGAGGAACCAGTGGATATGGCTTCAATTGGTGCAGGAATCAAAGAGATTCGCAAAGAAAAAGCAGCCTTAGAACAAAATCTATTTGAGACGATTTCTTCACTTCAATTTGGAGAAGAAGATGCTGAATGGATCAAAGGAGCATTAGAGGTGTTTAATCGTGAAAAATAATCATACACCAGAAATTCGATTTGCAGGATTTACTGGGGATTGGGAAAAGCGTAAGTTATCGGATATTAAAGATGTTCGTGATGGAACACATGATTCTCCAAAATATTACAATGAAGGATTTCCATTAGTTACTTCAAAAAATTTAACAGAAAATGGTTTGGACATGACTAATGTTTCACTTATTTCTGAAGAAGATTATCAATCGATTAATAAAAGATCCAAAGTTGATATTGGGGACATTATTTTTGGGATGATTGGTACAATAGGTAATCCAGTTATAGTTGATAGAGAAAATTTTGCAATTAAAAATGTAGCCCTTATTAAACATGGTGGTGAGGTTACAAATGAGTTTCTAATACAGTTATTGAAGTCAACAATATTTGGAAAATATATACGAAATGAGAACGCAGGAAATACTCAAAAGTTCTTAGGATTAAGTAAGATAAGAGATTATCAATTTCTATCACCCTCTTATCAAGAACAAAAGGAAATAGGAAACTTTTTTAAACAATTAGACGATACAATCGTTCTTCAGCAGCAAGAACTAACCACCCTCAAACAAACAAAACAGGGCATCTTGCAAAAAATGTTTCCAAAAGAAGGGGAGTCCGTACCAGAAGTTCGTTTCCCACGATTTACTGGTGATTGGGAACAGTGTAAATTATCAGAAGCTGTTAACGTGTTGGATGGGGATCGAGGTAAAAATTACCCATCAAATGGTGATCTATTAGAAGCAGGACACACATTGTTTCTTAGTGCATCAAACATAACTAAGAATGGATTCTCTTTTGAATCTAACCAATATATAACAGAAGAAAAGTCAAGTTCACTTGGGAATGGCAAGTTAGAACTGAATGACATAGTAGTAACTTCACGTGGTTCATTGGGACATATCGCTTGGTATAATGCTGATGTACAGAAGCATATACCTTATGCCCGAATTAACTCTGGGATGTTGCTACTTCGTTCAAAAGAAAAAGTTAATCCAAGTTTCTTAACACAATTTCTTAAATCTCCACTAGGAAAAAAGCAGATTGATCTAATTAGCTTCGGAAGCGCCCAACCACAATTGACTAAGAAAGATGTCTCAAATTATAAGATATCTATTCCAAGTTTCGATGAACAATCTATTATTGGAGTGTTTTTTGATGATATGGACACCCTCATCACACTTCATCAGCGTGAATTAGATGCCCTAAAAGAAACGAAAAAAGCATTCCTGCAAAAGATGTTTGTCTAAGTGAAAAGAAGAGAGGGAGAAACATGACAAAGATATCACATAATGATGAAGCTGAAGTGGAATGTCGCCTGATTGAGGTTCTAGGGGAAGGACATAATCAGTGGAGTTATCGCCCAGATTTAAAATCTGAAGAAGACTTGTGGAAGAACTTGCGTCAAAAGATTACGCAAAATAACTTATCAGAAATTGGAGATCATCCAATTTCTGATAAAGAATTTGACACTATTAAAACAGAATTACTATTGAGAACACAGACACCTTTTGATGCTGCGAGATGGCTTAAAGGGGAAAATGGAATCTCTAGAATTACGATTGAACGTGAAGATGTTTCCCTAGGTTCAATGTCGTTAGTGTTGTATTCCAACCAAGACATTGGTGGTGGGATATCTACATACGAAGTCGTTAATCAGATTGCGAAACAAAAAGCAAACATAGATGGTCGTAATCGTCGATTTGACGTGACACTTTTAATCAATGGGCTACCGATTGTTCAAATTGAATTGAAACAGGTTCGTGCCAAAGACGGCGTATTCCAAGCCTATAATCAAGTCAAGAAATATGCAGAAGAAGGGATGTTTAGAAATAATATCTTTTCTACTCTTCAGTTATTTGTTATTTCTAACGAACAGACGACTCGCTACTTTGCCAATGCGATGCCAAAAGACATGCATCGAAAATTTATCTTTAGTTGGCGAACCAAAGACAATCGAAAAGTTGAAAATCTCTATGAGTTTTGTAAACAAGTTTTGAATATACCTGATGCTCATCGGTTAATTGCCAACTATACAATTGTCAGTGAGGATCAAGATAACAAGACATTGATGGTATTACATCCTTACCAAGTCCATGCGATTGAAGCACTATTTACTGCTGCGAACAAGCATCAATCAGGGTATGTCTGGCATGCAACAGGTTCTGGCAAGACCTTAACTAGTTTTGTCTCTACCAAACTATTAGCACGAAAGTCTGGAATAGATCGTACGATTATGCTAGTAGATAGAAAAGATCTGGATAATCAGACAACAACTGAATTTACGAAGTTTGCTTCAGAATTCAATACCGGTCTTTCTTCTGGAAATGCTAAAGCTAATAGTTTGATTGTAGGAACAGGCAGTGCCAAAGAACTTAGTAATACATTACTAGCAGATGCCAATTCAAATGTAGTGATTGTCACTACACGACAAAAATTGGATGCCGCGTTGCGCTATGCCAAAAAGCAAGAAGAACAAAAAGGAACTAATCGCTTCAAGAAACTTTTAGGTCAACATATTGTCTTTGTCGTTGACGAATGTCATCGTGCTTTGAGTGCAGAAGGTCTGGAAGAAATCAAAGGCTTCTTTCCAAACTCGACGTGGTTTGGCTTTACAGGTACACCAATCTTCGAAGAAAACAAAAAACAAGCCAAAGGACAATTGGCGCGTACGACTCACGATCAATATGGGGAAGTCTTGCATACCTATACCATTAAAAATGCTTTAGAAGATGGATCGGTCTTAGGTTTCCAAGTCGAACACGAAGATACGATTGAACCGACGTCACTCAATAATCAAATCTATCAGCAATTACGACAAGTAGAAAAGTACGCGACTTATAATCCTGATCATATTAATCAACTAATTGATGAAATGAATGGTGTGAAAAAAGAAGAATACTTGGATAATAGTGTTTATGAAAGTGATGAGCATACTCAAAAAGTATTGCGTAAGATTTTCCGCCCAGATAATGCTTATATGAAGTTTGATTTTAAAAATGGCCGACCACAAAAATCAGCAATCTTAACAACCAGTTCCATTGACATGGCAAAACGCTATTATCAGGCGATTAAAGAAATGACTAAAGATCGCAATTGGATAGAAAAAGAATTTACCAATCATCCGATTCGTGCTGGAAGAACGATTGATGATCCGGATTTTCCACGCATTGCAATCACTTATTCACTAGATGAAAATACAGAGGATTCTAAAGATAAACAAACCGAAATGCAAGAAATTATAAAGGAATACAATGCTTATTATGGTACGGCGTGGTCTTTAACGGACATCGAACGCTATAACGGTGATATCAACAACCGATTAGCGCGTAAGAAAGCAGAATTTAAAGAGTTTGGGAAACAAATTGACCTGGTCATTGTTGTGGATCGCTTATTGACAGGATTTGATGCACCAACGATTCAAACGCTATTTGTGGATCGAAACCTGAGTTATGCGAACTTGATTCAAGCTTTTTCTCGCACCAATCGTACCTATCCAGAAAAAACAAAAGGTTTAATCGCTACTTTCCGTAAGCCACACACGATGGAGAAGAATGTTGTAGATGCTACTAAGCTATATTCAGAAGCCAAAGAAGAATCTGGTTTAGTATATCCAACATACGAAGAATCCAAGAAACGATTCGAAAAAGCCTACAAGAAAATCAAAGAGTTTGTGATTGTACCAGGTGACTTAGATGAACACACCCCAATGGAAACAAGAATTGACTACGTGAAGGCTTTCCAAGAACTAAATAATTCCTATGAAGCATTGGTAACCTATGATGACTACAACGACGATATGGAAAGTTCGAAGTCATTGCAAGAACAAGTACATATTCTAGAAGAACAAGTGGGTGTGTACAATACCATCAAAGGATCACTAGTAGAAAAAGAGGAGAAAGATTTAGAATCAACGGCCGACTTTTCAGGTATTGAATTCTATGGGGAAAATAGTATCAAACTATATGATATCGATTCTACTTATATTGACCGTTTGTTGGGAACGTATTCTGCTAATAACCAAGATATTCGGGCTGAAATTGAAAAAGCCTTACAAAAATTGAATAAGACCGAATGTGTAAAAGAAGTCTATTATGCTATTTTAAATGCAATGGATGCCGAAGAATTGGATGAAAATGAAGACATCTTTATGGTCAAAAGACACTACTTCACGCAAGCAAGAGATAAGACAATCAAGGAGTTTGCCAAAGGATGGTTTGTCTCAGAAAATGAATTACATTCTTCTGCCATTCAATACATGATTGGTACAGATCCGATACCGAATATTGGTGGGATTATTGATAGCAAGGACTATGAAGGCTACAAGACGGTTCATCCAGAAGCAAAACCATTCAAGTATGCTCAGGTAATGAAACGTGATTGGCGGAAAGTCTTGGATGAAATTATTGTACCGTTGGATGATGAGTTGAGATAGTAGATGGGACAAAAATGAAGATAAAGAGTGCTTTGGTTTTTACCATATTTAATAGTATTTTATTATTTTTATCTATTTTACTTACACAAGTTCTTGCATTAAACTAAAAAAAGCACGAGTTAAGAAAGGAGAAAGACATGGGGGTACCAGTAAGATGCATTTCAAATCTACCGTCCCTACGTGGGGCGATGGTTCTAAGTGGCAAAGAAATTCTCGGATGTGAATAATGAATATGTTAAAGAACTCTACGCCTTTCAGGCCGAAAAAGGCTTGGAGACAGGTCATACTAAGAATGAAGTAAGTGAAGGTCAAGCGATGGTTCTCTTTTATAAGAATAATTTAGGTGAAGAGGAAACCTCTATCTTTTTTAGATCTGAATTTATTTTTGGATTGTATCTTGCAGAAGAGTTAAAGGATGAAAATAAAGACAATATCACTATGCTATTTAATAATTTCTTTCATGAGTTTTGTCATATAAACGATGATTATCACACAAGAGAATTATTTTGGTGTTTTATAAAAGAATCCATTTTAAAAAATGGATTCTTTTTGTTTGGTACATGTTTTCTATTATTTTTCATTGAAAAAATCAGGAAACATCTCTTGTAGTTTATTGAAAGGTTCCTCTAAATCACTTTTTTCTGAGGGTTCTATTGAATCTTTAGAAGTTTTGAATAGAGTTTTAAAGTTTGTTAAACTACTGTTTTTATCAACGCTAGCGTTGAAATCTAAAAGATTGTCTTTGAGTCCTGTTTTTTCTTGTAAGTGAGGGAAGGAACTAGAAATAGTTAATTGATCGTAAAGGTTTTTATAATGTTCAACTTGTACTTTAAGCTTTTTAATTTGTAAATCTTTTTCAGCAGTAATTTGCTTTATATGGATAATTTTTTGTTCATCTTTTTTTAAGGTATGGAGTTCTTCATACAATTTAATAAACATTGTTTCAAATCCATGAAGTGCATTAATAATTTTAGGGGTATTCCCCTTATAAATTTCAAAAATTTGTTCAATGTTTGGAAAATATACCTCATCATCATCGTTTACACTAATTGTTCGATAAATAGGTTTATTTAATTCAGCTATAGTTTTTTCTAATCTTCTCTTCCAGGTGTTTCTTCCAATGCCGGTCTCTTTTTCAAGAAGGGAATAAGTTAAATGTACGTGCCCTAATCTGTTTTTAACTTCTAATGCAAGTTCTTTTAATTCCTGATCAGTAAAAATTCTAGGTCGCCCTGAGTTTTTTTGTCTTCCTTTTAGCATCAGTTCTTTCACTCCTCTATAAACTTTGCATCAACAATAGCCTTGTGGTCCATATACTTTAATAGTTGTCTAGAATGTTTAGTTAGAAGAGACTCGTGATAGTTCACTCGTTCATGTGACTTCGATAAACTAAATTCTTTAATATATTCAAGATGATTATTGATTCTATTTTCTAAATCCCTTGAGTATGATTCTAACCACTTAATCGCCTTGTCATATTCATCGATAGATGGATTGAAAAAGTAATGATTAACACATATTCTACAGTCCTCAACGCAATTATTAGGAAAATTTTTATCAGTGCAGTAGCCATAATCAACTTTCTGGTACTGGTCTGAGTTTTTAGGTGAATATAATATTCTATTATCAAAAATTTTTCTTTTAGTTCCCAAAAAGCCACCAGACATTTTGTTTTGAGCTTGTTTCTCAACTATAGTTTGAGTAAGTCTGTATACATATGATTGAGCAAATAATTTGGCGTGAGAATAATAGTTTGACGCATGTTGTATAGTTGTTTGTCCAGCTAATCTGGCGATGGATAAAACATTAAATCCTTGTAAAAACATATTAATGATTGCAAAATGCCTTGTATCACCTGGAGAAATCTTATCTAAAGAGTGCTGTGAATACATCTGTTCAACAATTTCTGTATAAAAGTTATTTAGTAAAGTTTGAAATTGATGTTTTAAAATTCTATTTGTGGATTTCTTAATACTTCTAGAAAAAAACTGACAATAAAATTCTTGTGGAAATAGATTATCTGTATGAATGTTATACGTATCCAACACATATTGAAAATCTTTAATCGCCTTAGATATATCATCAGTAACAAGAATATGTTGAAAATATTCTTCTTGTTTGGGGCTATCGAACTTTTGTTTCGATCTCGGAATAATAATCCATGTTTTACCATCGTTTTTTTCATGTAGACAATTATATTTCATTCTTAAAAATTCATTGGGTCTCATGGGAATAATATTTGTAATAGTCCACCATAAAATTACAGGATAATATTTATGGTATTTAGGTAGGACCACCTTATATTTAAAATCATTAATGATTTCATCAAAAAGCAGGACATGATAAAAATTGGGTAGATCTCTATTTTTCCATTTAGGTGAAGGGAATGAGTCGCATATTTCTATGTATTTTTCATGTCCTGGCAACCGTGAAAATTCTAAGAATTCTTTAAATACAAGTGCTAATGTTGAAGCCCAAGGTTTGCTGAGACTAGAAAGTAATTTTTCGAATTGATCTGTGGAGGTTACTCCCTCGGTTGCTAAAATTATTTTCTTGAGTATATTGAATTCGGTTTCTATAGTTGAAGGTGAGATACCTGAAGCACGCCGTAATAAAAGATAGTATTTAATAATGGTGCATAATTTTTTATGTGAAAACAATTTATGAAACGGCAGCTTAAAAGGTGTATTTTGGATGTTACATGGAATAAGCCATTCATCATCATCAAAAGATTTTGCCATTATATATCCATTGATAAGTAAATCGTTAAATATATTTTCGAATTTGGATACATTAAGATCGTTATAAGTTATAGATTCAGTAACGGCTATTGGCGTGTTTCCCATATTTATTATCTTTTTTAATTGCATTATATATATCCTTTACATAGTATTTTTTTTATAAAAGTAAACGTTGTTTAACTTTCTCTAATATTTTTGTTTTTTCTTTTAAAGGAAGAAAAGAATTGACGACATCAATACCAAAAGCTTTAATTGCTTCGTCAATTAACAAAATAATATTGAGAAGAAAAAACGAATCCCTTTTTCTAATAGCATCATATTTGGTGTTCTCTAATGAACTTGTTAATCTTTTAAGTTCACTAATTGCTTCAATTAACACCATTTTTTCAGGGATAAAATACTCACAAGAATAACATGTTTTTAGATTTTTTCTTTTACAATTAGGGTATACAAGACATTGGCCCGTTTTTTCTTTTGAAGGCATTTGATTTGTAAATAATTTTATTGCAAGTGTTTTCAGTTCTTCAATTGGAAGATGCTTGAATTCATCTATAACACGGTTTTTATTAGTATAAAGATTTTGCAAAAGGATTGCCCATTTTTCTAGTTCCATAGGTGAAATAGAATTACGTAGTTCTTTTATAGTATCGGTTCGTTCTTCAATTGTTTGTCCATTTTGTATATCTTCTTTTAATCTAAGTAAAATATAGTTGTATAACCACCCAAACATACCACGATTTAACAAGTTAACCGAGACTCTATTTATGCTGCCGTCTTTATTTTTTGCTTGAATGTAAATAGCAGTTGTATCTGAATTTTTGTGTGATCGGGTGTTTTTTGTAATTTCTAGGGCTAAATCAGCATCTTCACCATCATCTTCTAAGATTGAATAAAAAAGATAAGTCATGGTACTTCTATTCATGACCAAACAGTCAAAATCTTTTAATTGAGGAGAGGGATTAAAAAAGTTTAAATGCTGATCCTTTCCAGATACTTTGGCTGATACAATTTTTTTGCCAAAAAAGAAAGTACCAAGTATACGAGAGTTTTCTGGAAGGGCAGTGTAATTTTGTATATTTCTTTTATGAAGTTCAGAAATGACAAGTGAATGCGCTAAGCTCTCTATTAAGTTTGGAGATACATAGAAGTTATAAAGTACAGAAACTTTATTTGCTACTGCATTTCGAAGTTTAATATAAAGCTGATTAATAATACTTTGTGATTCTTCCATGGTTAATTTATTGGTTTTGAACCAAGATAACTTGTCCGCTCTTATAAAATCCAGTTCTATAGAAGGGAATTCATGAACGATATCTATTCCTCTCCAATTATTGGTGAGAAGAATTATTGTGTATGCCCACATATTGGCGTAGTATCTACATGTAGTAGCGTTAGTAATATGTATTTCAATGTTTTGAACATGAGAATAATATTGGTGATAAATTTCAAATGAGTACATATTTTTTTCTGAATAAGTATCATCTTTTTTTGTGTAGTAGTACAAGTATTTTTTTTCTCTATTTATTCCATTTTGAGTATCACAATATGACAAAAACTGAACGAAAATTTTTTTAAGTTCATTAGATAAGGTTCTATTGGAAAGAAAAAGCTCTATTTTAGCATTCGAAGTAGTCCATATTTCACCTTGGAAATAAGAAAGCATTTTGTCATATAAGTTAATAAATTTTAAGATATTGCCTCTTAAGGAGGGTGGTCTTGCATTACTGGAATTAATCTTGATTTCCACCCATTTTTTATAAAAAGACGATGTTTTTATTAAACCATTGGGAGGGGGATGGTTATTAAAATGTTCTAATAAGTCTTCTAAAGCTGTATGTGTATCATAAATAGTATCTAATACATATTGTAGACTTTCTAAATACCTATTTGCATTTGGGATAGGGATAAAGTACTTTTTATTTTTTAGTATAGCACCTGTCAGTAGTCCTTTTTTTATATCTAAACGTAGTTTATCAAATGTAAATCCTGAAATAGAGCGTAAGGTATCCAAATCGTAGTGGTCTATTAAATGCAGCCTCCCTGTATTATGATTATAGTAGTATTCTTTTTGGAAATTCTCTATATCATTTTTTGATATTAGCCAATGATATCCACCAGATGCAGGCACTTTTTTTGAATTAGGGAAGTAGTCTTTTAACAGCCCTCTTAGCCAAATTGGTGGAGCTTGTAGTTTTTCTGATGCTTGTTTAACAGTTAAGAAATTTGTCATAGGTTTGTTTTTTTCTTGTTTCTGTGTTTCTGTATGGATATGTTCATAATATCCTTCTTCAGCAAAATAATTTAATAACTGGCTGAGTTCGTTTTTATGAAAATAGTATTTATTTAGATGCATTACATAATTTAGTATTCGCTTTGTATATATTAGCTGTCGGATTGATCTATCAGTCACATAAATTTTATGTTTTTCAAGTTGACTTATTAGTTCTTGGATGGAAAGAAATTCTTTAGGGTTATATTTATCTATATAGCCAATCTTTTCTTTTATTAGTGACAGATGAGACTTTAGAAAAAATATATTTCCTTTAGCATGAGGGAGTTTAAAAGTGTTGATTTTATTTTCATATATGTATTTGTGAATTTGATTTTTGGATATTCCTAGTTCTAGGCTAAGTTCATTAATTGTATAGTAATCCTCAATTTTTTGTGACGGAATATTTGCATTATAATGTTCGAAATAGTAAAGTTTTAGTGTTTTTATTTCTTCTTTATGAATATAAAGTTTATTTTTGAATTTCATGTATCTTTTTATTAATCCAGTGGAAACCTTTTTGTGAATCCATGATGTTCCTCGTATACACAAACCGTCTTTTTTTAAAACTTCAAATACTTCATACGTTGTTAGGTAGGAGTTTCTATCGTCAACAGGATTTAGGTTAGCTTTTTCTTTTGTTTTTTCTATCTCGTCTATATGGATATGTATACGTCCTTTAATGTTTTTTATATTTGAAATAAGCCCTCTTTTAATATATTTATAAGCTGTAGTTTCGTGAATTCCTAGTGACCTACTAAATTCCAGTACAGTTATGTATTGGAGTTCACTATTATTTTCAGTAGACATTTGTTCACCTCTTTTTTGAAGGGAATATGGTATTAATCAAATTTATTTCTATCAATAAGGCGGGGGAGATAATTTTCATGCATATTATCGAATTTATCTTCGATTTTTTTTCTCATTCTATCTGTCTTAACCATATATGTTAAAGATGATAATAAATTATCATCACCACGATGAAAAGCTATTTCTAGAGGATTATCTGTATTTTCGGCAATAAGATTAGTGAAAGTTCCCCGTCCTATATGAGTAGACCAATCTGCAAGGAGTAAATGATTCGCAAGAATTTTTTCTTCTGAGTTACCGTATGTTTTTAAGAAATTTATAAAATCATGTTTTAGTTTATTAAAATATTGACTGTAGCTTTTTCCTGACATAGCTTTTCCATCCCTATTTATAAAAAGAGCACCTGAGTCAGTATGATCTTTATATAAATTAATATGATCTGCCAAAAGAACTTTTCCCCAATCAAATATTTGTAGGACGGCTTGATTTCTAGGCTTTTTTACGCTACTGGATCCAGAATGATCTTTAATATCCTTTCTGAAATTTTGATTTTTTAGAGTGAGTAGAAAATCTCCAGTATTTAATTTTCTCTTTAAGTTTGAACGTTTCAAATTGACGACCTCACCTCTTCTTAAGCCACCAAATATTTGTAGATAGACTCCTAATGCAATTGGCTTTGTTTTTAGGGTAGCAATTTCTAATAATAGAGGAATGTATTTTGCTGGTAACATATGTTCTTGCTTTGAGACTTTTTTGGTGGGATAGATGACTTCAAAAGGGGATTGGAAATAATATTTTCCTTGATAAGTCTCTTTTTTTATAAAAAGGGTTTCATTTACCATTGGTAAGCATCCTTTTTTTTGAAGCCATATATAAAATAATGTTAATGTTCTTTCAACATCTTTAACAGTACCTACTGTTCTTTCATTACGAGATAGATTATTAAGAAAATCATTTCCATGTACTAGTTTTAATTCTTTTAGATTATTAATCCCTAACTGTTTCTTGTTAGTTAATAAGTAATTTAGAAAAGAAACCGTATTATTACAATGTTTTCTTTGGGTATTGTAAGCATTATATTTCCAATTGCTTAGTATAAAGTCGCTTAATGGATGTACAATGTGTATGTCATTTGAAGTTTCTTTAAGTCCAATAATTGAGAATTTCTTATTTGTTATATCACCTTTACTTGAAGTATTCCATTCTAGCCAAACAGGAATAGAGAAAAACTTATAATTTTTTAGTTGTAGAGTAATCATTTTTTACTGTCCCCCCAATCACATAATTTTGTACATTATCTTTAGGGATTTGGTCGAAAGATATGTGTATAAATCTATAATATATTGTCGCTTTTTTTTGTACAACAGTAAATTCCTAAAATTCAGAATCCACTTGTTTTTAGAGTGTTGGATAAGGATAAATATGTACATGAAGTTTATGTACATATTTATGGAGATATGT
>NZ_KB895738.1:0-15850 GCF_000374965.1 Bacillus sp. 95MFCvi2.1
GGTGCAAAATGTTATCCGGTATTAGCCCCGGTTTCCCGGAGTTATCCCAGTCTTATGGGCAGGTTACCCACGTGTTACTCACCCGTCCGCCGCTAACTTCATAAGAGCAAGCTCTTAATCCATTCGCTCGACTTGCATGTATTAGGCACGCCGCCAGCGTTCATCCTGAGCCAGGATCAAACTCTCCAATAAAGTTAGTTTGTCTAGCATCTAAAATAAAAATTGACGTTTCACGTTGTTTGTTTCGTTCAGTTTTCAAAGAACTTGTTTGCCGCTCATTCGCGACTCCCTTATGTTAACACTTTCATGTTTCAATGCCAACTATTTTTTTATTTCATTTGTCGCGTTTTGCGTTGTTGCTATCGGCGACTCATATAATATTACACTTCATTTATATAAACGTCAATATGTTTTTCTAAAAAAATATAAAGAAGGCTTATTCCTTATAAACAAGCCTTCCTCTTCCATAACTCTCTCTTTATTTACTTTTCTTCTATAATTGGTAGTGAAACGATAAACTGAATAATTCCATCCTCATATTCTGCTCGAATTTCTCCCCCTTGTAATTCAACAATACTTTTAGCGATTGCTAATCCGAGTCCCGATCCTTCCGTTACTCTACTTCTAGATTGATCTTTCTTATAGAAGCGTTCAAACAAGTTCCCTAACTCTTCCTTTGTAAACTCTTCACTATGGTTCGCAACCGTAATTTGTATATTCCGGCGTTGTCTTTGAAGGGAAACCTTAATCTCTCCATCATCTTTACTATATTTAATAGCATTCATTAATAGATTCTCAAATACACGGACCATCTTCTCTGAATCAATCGCAGCATACACACGTTCTTTAGGAAACTGCTTCACGAGTATAAGTCCTTCTTCTTCAGCCTGTGGTACTAGCTCTTCTATTAATTGCCCCAGAAGTTCGGTTATACACACTTCTTGCTTTTCTAATACCATCTTTTCATTTGTTAACTTTGTATACTCAAATAAATCTTCTATTAAATTCTTTAACTGCTCAGATTTCGAGAAAGCAATTCTCACATATTCATTGTGCTGTTCTTTACTTTCATATTTTGAATCCTGTAATAAACGCAAATAACCCATAATAGATGTAAGTGGCGTTCGCAAGTCATGAGATACATTTGTAATCAATTCATTCTTTTGCTTCTCTATTCTTCTTTCTTTTTCTATGTTGGAAAATAACTCTTTTGCCATCTGATTCATATTCACAGCTAGCAAACTTAATTCATCTTGCCCCTTCTGCGGAATTCTATATTGCAGGTTACCTTTTGCGATTTCTTTTACACCTTCCGCCATTGCCTCAACTTGCCTCATCTTTCTTTTAGTTATATAAAAGAAAGAAAATAAAAAAATAACAAAGCCAATCAAAAATGGAAACGGCCCATCATTCTGTACTACTCTAATATTCCCTTCCGGTATACCGCTTGCGATCATATACATATTTTTCTCTTGAATTGTTAAAGGATAAAAAGTCGTAAATTCTTTACGCTCTCTTTCGATTTCATTATCTATTACATTTTTTTGATATTCATATTGAGAGCGATTTATTTTGAAACTCATTATATTACGAATAGTACTATGAAGATTAACTTGTTCTTCCTGAGCATCTTTTGTCTTATATATAACTTTTCCATTCTCATCTACAATTAACACTTTTAATTCACCTTGATACTCCGGACGTTCAAAAACTTCTTGGACGTTAACATCAGCACCTTCTCTTGTAATAACCTCGGCAAGTCTTTCAGCAGTTGCATCAATTCCTCGCATACCAGATGAATAATCAATTACAGAGTATGTATTTATTCCTTGAAAAAACGGAGATGATGTCCACACTCCTATTACACCCAACAAAATACAGAAAGCAAACGTAGTTATCAGTTGTACACGTAAACTCTTTTGTACTCCCCTTATTACTTTATATATTATTTTTTTAAAAGTTCGATTCATCCAACCAATCGGCCTAAATATGCTTTTAATTATCTTTCTCAATCTTATATCCCACTCCCCATACTGTTTTTATATATATTGGCTTTCTCGGATTCTCTTCTGTCTTCTCACGTATTTTTCGAATATGCACCATGACAGTATTATCAGATTGGAAAGATCGTTCATTCCAAACCTTTTCATAAATTTGTTCTGCACTAAAGACCATCTCTGGATTACGAGCTAATAACTCCAAAATCGAAAATTCCCTCGGAGTTAGTTTCACTTCTTCATTTTCTACAACAACTTTGTGGGTTGAGACGTTTATTTTCATATTCCCGATTTCAATTTCATTTTCATTTTGGACAACAAATCCATTCATTTTCATATATCGACGAAGCTGCGATTTTATTCTCGCCATCAGTTCTAACGGATTGAAAGGTTTCGTTACATAATCGTCCGCTCCTGTTGTTAGCCCTAAAATTTTATCCATATCTTGCGTTTTCGCAGACAACATAATAATTGGCATCTCTTTCGCTTCTCTTATTTTCATACACATATGGATACCATCAATTTTCGGCATCATAATATCCAATACAACTAAATGCACTTCATTTTTCTCTAATATATATAAACCCTCTGCTCCATCCTCTGCCTGTAGCACCTTATATCCTTCATTCTTTAAATAAATCGTAATTAAATCCCGAATTTCTTTTTCATCATCTACAACAAGTATTGTTTCGTGTCCCACAATATCTCCCCCATAGCTTTTTCATTCTCTAACTTCTATTATAAGAAAACTTCTGAAGAAAAACGGAACGAAATCCTTAAGATTTTCTGAAGACGCAAAAAAGGTCTAGACTCCCCTTAGTCCAGACCTTTCAAAAACCCCTTTATTTACGAACGTAGATGAAATATAGTACGAATAAAACTCCCATTACATACATAATTGGATGAATTTCTTTACGACGACCACTTACAACCATTGTAATTGGATAGAAGATAAATCCAATTGCTATTCCTGTTGCAATACTATACGTAAGTGGCATAGAAATAATCGTAAAGAATGCTGGTACTGCAATCTCGAATTTCTTCCAATCAATTTCTCCTAGAGACGAAACCATCAAAATCCCTACAATAATTAAAGCCGGTGCCGTTACAGACGCTGTCACAACACTTAATAATGGTGAAAAGAAAAGTGCTAACAAGAAAAATCCGGCTGTTACAACTGCTGTAAATCCTGAACGCCCTCCTGCTGCTACCCCTGCAGACGATTCAATGTAAGACGTTGTCGTAGATGTCCCAAGAATCGCACCAATTACAGTGGCAATTGCATCTGCAAATAATGCTTTTCCCGCACGTGGTAATTTATTGTTCTTCATTAACCCAGCTTGATTCGCAACTGCTACAAGTGTACCCGCTGTATCAAAGAAATCAATGAAGAAGAACGTTATAATAACAATTCCCATTTGAACAGTAAAGATATCTCCGAAGTGCTGGAACGCCACACCGAACGTAGGTTCTAAACTAGGAATTGCACCAACGACAGCTTTTGGTGTATCAATTAATCCTGTTGCTACTCCAAGGATTGCTGTAAGAATCATTCCGTAGAAAACAGCACCGTTTATTTTTTTAATCATTAGAATGATTGTAATCACTACACCGAAAATCGCAAGTAATGTTGTGCCCTTTGTTAAATCCCCCAATCCAACAAGAACCGCATCATTCTTCACAATAATTCCTGCATTTTGAAAACCAAGAAAGGCGATAAACAAACCAATTCCTGCTGCTACTGCAAACTTCAACTCTAATGGAATGGCATTAATAATTTTTTCGCGAATACCAGAAGCAGTAAGGATAATAAAGATAATACCTGACATTAAAGTTCCGGCAATCGCTGTTTGCCACGGAATCCCCATCGTTAACACCGCTGTATAAGCAAAGAATGCATTGATTCCCATTCCTGGCGCTAAGGCAATTGGATATTTTGCGAAAATCCCCATAATCAGTGACCCAATTGCAGCCGCTAATGCAGTGGCAACAAAGACCGCTCCCGGATCCATTCCTGTTCCTGCTGGTAACCCTTTAATGTTTCCCAGTGACAGTGTAGCAGGATTGACAAATAATACATAAGCCATAGATAAAAATGTCGTTAACCCTGCAATGAACTCTGTTTTATAATTTGTACCGAGCTCATCGAACTGAAAATAACGTTTCATTCTACGTTTCCCCCGTTATATGATTACTCGTCGTAACCCTCCCTAGCCCTCTTTTATTTATAAAAATAAAAAAGGCTTCCATTGCATATACATGGAAGCGTTCTGTAAATAAAGGCAGATTTCCCCTTACCTTTATAAAAACGCCTCGTAGTCAAGCCATTTACGGTAGCTAGGTAGAAACTTTCGGGCCATATCCCCGATATTATACGACGGCTGTAATATTCATTTTTTCGTATCAATTACATACTCATATTAACTCACATATAGGTGTATGTCAATTTAAAAACGAACATTTTTATGCAATTTTTGTTTTTCGTTCGTATAAACAACAAAAAAGACCCATCTATGCATAAAATCATAGATGGGTCTTCTTTTAAACGAATAAACCTATTCTATTCCCACTCAATTGTTGCTGGTGGCTTACTCGTTACATCATACACGATACGGTTAACGTGTTTTACTTCGTTTACGATACGCACAGAGATTTTCTCTAATACATCCCAAGGGATACGTGCCCAATCTGCTGTCATACCATCGATTGATGTTACTGCACGGATACCTACTGTGTAATCGTAAGTACGCTCGTCCCCCATAACACCTACGCTACGCATGCCAGGAAGTGCAGTGAAGTATTGCCAAATTTCACGATCTAAGCCAGCTTTTTGGATTTCCTCACGTAAAATCGCATCGGATTCACGAACGATTTCTAATTTTTCTTCTGTGATTTCGCCTAATACACGGATACCAAGTCCTGGACCCGGGAACGGTTGACGCCATACGATTTCATCAGGAATTCCTAGTTCTGATCCTAATACACGTACTTCATCCTTAAATAGAGTGTTTAAAGGCTCAATTAATTTGAACTGCATATCTTCTGGAAGTCCACCAACGTTATGGTGAGATTTAATTGTTTGTGCAGTTGCTGTACCACTTTCAACAATATCTGTGTACAGTGTACCTTGTGCTAAGAAGTCCATTCCTTCTAATCTAGAAGCTTCATCATCAAATACGTAAATAAATTCATTACCAATGATTTTGCGTTTTTGTTCTGGATCTTCTACACCTTTTAACTTGTTCATGAAGCGTTCTTTTGCATCCACTTTAATAACGTTCATGTGGAAGCCTTCGCTAAATGTTTTCATAACACCTTCCGCTTCACCTTTACGAAGTAAACCATGGTCAACGAAAATACATGTTAATTGGTCACCGATTGCTTTATGGATTAATACTGCTACAACAGAAGAGTCTACACCGCCACTAAGTGCGCATAGTACTTTTTTATCGCCAACAGTTTCACGGATTTTTTCTAATTCTACTTCAATAAAGTTCTCCATGTTCCAACCTTCAGAACAGCCACATACGCCGAATACGAAGTTTTTGATTAAATCATTACCGTGCTCAGAATGACGTACTTCTGGATGGAATTGTACACCGTATAAGTTTTTTGCTTCATTGCTCATACCAGCAATTGGACAAGACTCACTTGTTGCATCTACTACGAATCCTTCTGGTAAACCAGTTACTAAGTCACCATGACTCATCCATACAACTTGCTCTTCTGGAAGGTTCGCATATAATTTTGATCCGTTCTCTACTTTAAGAACTGCTTTTCCGTACTCACGATGGTTTGCACGTTCTACTTTTCCACCAAAGTGTTTTGTCATAAGCTGCATACCGTAACAAATACCGAAAATCGGTAATCCTAATTCAAAGATTTTTTCATCACAGTGGAATGCATTTTCACCATATACACTATTCGGTCCACCAGAGAAAATAATCCCTTTTGGATTCATTGCTTTAATTTCTTCTGCAGTAATTGTATGTGGATGAAGTTCACTGTATACACCGAACTCACGAATTCGACGTGCAATTAACTGATTGTACTGACTCCCAAAATCTAAAACGATAATTGTATCGTGCTGTTTCTTCAAAATAATCACCCCAACGTTAGTTCTGTATATAAATATTTTCACCAATTTGGCAAAAAGCATTACCAATATAATAAAAAAAGCCAGTCCTCCGCCCTCAGTCTCATAACAAAGAAAAGGCAGAGGTCTGGCTTTATAAAGATAGTATCCCGCTCTTTATAAATATAAGACACACTGCCTTCATAGTCAGGTTGTTTACGGTAACCCGGTAGAGACTCTCAAACCATATCATTGAGGATATATGAAGGATTGTTTTATATTATCTTCCTAGATTCTAACAATGAAGTATCAATACGGTCAAGAGAGAAAGCGACAAAATTCTACAGAAATTATTTTCTTTATCCCAAGAAACCTTTATTTCTATATTTTTTTGTCCCATAACAAAAAACATTCACCCCTATATAGAGATGAATGTTTCTTTGGCGAATGAAATTACATCATTCCGCCCATACCGCCCATGCCCATGCCGCCCATGTCAGGCATTGCTGGTGCATTTGGTTCTGGCTTGTCAGCAACTACAGCTTCAGTTGTTAAGAACATAGCTGCAACAGATGCCGCGTTTTGAAGTGCAGAACGAGTTACTTTTGCTGGGTCTACGATACCAGACTCAAGCATGTTTACCCATTCGCCAGTTGCTGCGTTGAAACCAACGCCTACTTTTTCGCCTTTTAAGCGTTCTACAACAACGGATCCTTCTAGACCAGCGTTGATTGCGATTTGACGAACTGGCTCTTCTAATGCACGAAGTACAATGTTGATACCTGTTGCTTCGTCACCTTCAGCTGAAATAGAAGCTACTTTAGTGTATACGTTCATAAGTGAAGTACCACCACCTGCAACAATACCTTCTTCTACTGCTGCACGAGTTGAGTTAAGTGCATCTTCAATGCGAAGTTTGCGCTCTTTTAACTCAGTTTCAGTTGCTGCACCTACTTTAATTACTGCTACGCCTCCTGCAAGTTTAGCAAGACGCTCTTGTAATTTTTCACGATCGAATTCAGAAGTTGTTTCTTCTAATTGTGCACGGATTTGACCGATGCGAGCTTCGATTTGTTCTGTGTTACCTACACCTTCAACTACAGTTGTGTTTTCTTTCGTTACAACAACTTTGCCAGCGCGTCCTAAAGATGCAACTGTAGCTGATTTTAAGTCGCGTCCTAATTCTTCAGTGATCACTTCACCGCCAGTTAAGATCGCGATATCTTCTAGCATTGCTTTACGACGGTCACCAAATCCAGGAGCTTTAACAGCTACTACATTGAATGTACCACGAAGTTTGTTCACTACTAATGTAGCTAATGCTTCACCTTCTACATCTTCTGCAATGATAAGAAGTGGTTTACCTTGTTGTACCACTTGCTCTAACACTGGTAAGATTTCTTGAATGTTAGAAATCTTTTTGTCAGTGATTAAGATATATGGGTTATCAAGTACTGCTTCCATTTTGTCAGAATCAGTAATCATGTAAGGAGATGCATATCCACGATCAAATTGCATACCTTCTACTACATCTAATTCTGTTGTGAATCCTTTAGATTCTTCTAAAGTAATAACGCCGTCGTTACCAACGCGCTCCATTGCTTCTGCAATTAATTGACCTACTTCTTCGTCAGCTGATGAAATAGCAGCTACTTGTG
This sequence comes from Bacillus sp. 95MFCvi2.1, assembly GCF_000374965.1. Taxonomy (NCBI): domain Bacteria; kingdom Bacillati; phylum Bacillota; class Bacilli; order Caryophanales; family Bacillaceae; genus Bacillus; species Bacillus sp. 95MFCvi2.1. The sequence goes on from NZ_KB895738.1 coordinate 7,731, forward strand.
CGATAGAAGATTTACCTTCGATTGGTTTAGAAATTATTTTTAATTCTTCAATTGCTGTAACAACCGCTTTTTCGATACCTTTACGAAGACCCATTGGGTTCGCGCCAGCTGTTACGTTTTTTAAACCTTCACGAATCATAGCTTGTGCTAATACAGTTGCAGTTGTTGTTCCGTCACCAGCTACGTCATTTGTTTTGCTAGCAACTTCTGCTACTAATTTTGCACCCATGTTTTCGAAAGCATCTTCTAATTCGATTTCTTTCGCAATTGTTACACCATCATTTGTAATAAGTGGTGAACCGAATTTTTTCTCAAGTACAACGTTACGACCTTTTGGTCCAAGCGTTACTTTTACTGCATTTGCAAGAGTGTCGACACCGCGAAGCATCGAACGACGTGCTTCTTCACTAAATTTAATATCTTTTGCCATAATAATTGACCCCCTTGGATTTTTAAAATGTATATAATTAACCGATAATTGCTAAAATGTCACTTTCACGTAAAATCAAGTAGTCTGTACCTTCATATTTCACTTCAGTACCTGCATATTTTGAGAAGATGATAAGATCACCTGCTGCTACCTCTAAAGCAACACGCTCACCATTTTCAAGCACTCGACCAGTACCTACTGCAATAACTTTACCCTCTTGTGGTTTTTCTTTTGCAGTGTCTGGTAATACAATACCACTTGCTGTTTTTTCTTCTGCTTGAACAAGCTCAATTACAACGCGATCACCTAATGGCTTTAGCATGAACAATAACCTCCTCATTTTTCTATGTAAATTTTCTTTATTAGCACTCAACGACCTCGAGTGCTAACACACTTATAATAATAAATAATCTAATTTTCTTTTGCAAGTAAAAAAATCATAATTTTTTCGCAAATTGCTATATAAACTTTTTTTATATAACTTCCTAAGAAAAATCATTCTGTTATCGCTGCAACCATTCTCGCGAAAGCCTTATATATATGAATCAGCGTTTTCACTTATCGTATGTTACAATATGGAAGATGCCATAAGTTGTTTTCTCTATAGGTACAGCTTTTTCCTGTCTCCTATTTCATTTTCAAAGAAAGATTTACAAAAAAATAATAATATGAATGGTTATTACGTATCCCCGGCTGGATGTTTACATGTTATCCCGCCTTATCTCATAAACTAGAGTTAGAAAGGATGGTTAACCAATTTGAAAAAACAATATTGGTGGATTATAGTTACATACATTCTTATGCAATTATCAGGTATTGTTGGATTACCGCTTCTTTTGAAAACCGGACTATATGATAATAGGGGGTTCACCAGAGAAGAAAAAATGCAGCTACTGACTGGTCACTGGGCAATTATTAGCTTTTTCATTGCATTATGTATTGTACTTTTACTACTTCGAACAGATATTCGCGAAAGTCGTTTCGATACAAAACGCGCCAGTATTCCTGCCACAATCGGTTGGATCTTTATCGGTTTCTTTTTAGCTTTCTTTTCTCAAACAATTGCAGGCACAATCGAAATGCGTTTATTGGGCATTAAACCTGGATCTGAGAACACAGCTCGCTTGATGGAAATAGCACGGACCACCCCATGGTTCCTTATTGTTATATCAATAATAGGGCCTATTTTAGAGGAAATTGTCTTTAGAAAAATTTTATTTGGTACATTGTATAAGAAATTCAACTTTTTTATCGCTGCTATTATTAGCTCACTTGTATTTGCAGCAATTCACTTTGATTTTACACACTTATTGGTATACACTTCCATGGGGCTTGTATTCGCCTTTTTATATGTAAAAACAAAGCGAATTATCGTTCCTATTATGGCACATGTTGCGATGAATACATTAGTTGCAATAGCCCAAGTACTAGTAAGTAACGAACAAATACAAGAAATGATTAAAGAAGCAGAAAAAATGCAAGGATTTATCGGAGGATTTTAAATATGAGGAACTCACCATTGTTCATGGCAGCACTGTATTTCCTTCTTGGTTGTGTCTTTACACGTTTCGCAATTACGAACGTTACAGATACAATTTGGAACTTTGGGACACTGCTGTTTGCTGCTATGGCAACAATTGATTTTAATTTGGCACTTCGACTTATCTTAGTCAAATTTACAAAGAAAAAGCAACAATAAAACGCAGAGGGATTTCCTCTGCGTTTTATTGTGGATAATTTTTCAAAAAATAAACGAGTGTTTGTAATTCTACAGCTAAATCAATATGGTGAATTCTTATATTTTCTGAAACATTTAATCGTGCTGGTGTAAAATTTAAAATTCCGTGTATATTTGTTTCGGCCAATCGATCTGCTACAGCCTGTGCAACAGTAGCAGGTACTGTTAATATTGCCACTTGTATATCATTTGTTAAACGCTCTTCTAATTCATCTAAATGATATACAGGAATTCCTCCGATTTCTTTTCCAACTTTCTCCTCATTGACATCAAATGCCATTTCAATCTTTGTATTATTATTTTTGGTGAAATTGTAATGTAAGAAAGCGGTCCCTAAATTACCCACTCCAATAAGTGCTACACGTGTTATATCATCTTGATCAAGCGTTTCTCGGAAGAATGATAGTAAATAATTCACATTATATCCATATCCCTTTTTCCCTAACGCTCCAAAATATGAAAAATCTCTCCGAATTGTTGCTGAATCTACCTTTACAGCTTCACTCAATTCAGCCGATGAAACACGCTGCTTACCAGAAAGAGATAAGTTTTGGATAAATCGATAGTATAGAGGCAATCGTTTGGCAGTGGCCTGTGGAATCTTTTGTTGATCCATATAACCTCTCCTCTCTTCCTATCTTTGTTCACAGATTTAAAACAAATACAGAAGTTTAGCACTTATGACTTTCCTTGTATAATAGAGAGAAGACTTCTCTCTTATTTTAAACTATACACTATTTTTAGTATGATTGAGAAATATAAACATGGCAAAGTTAAGAAATTATTTGAGGTGAAAACATTGATTTTATTACAAGTGAATGGGCTTTCAAAATTATACGGTGCTGAAACAATTCTTGCAAACATTAAATTGGAAGTTCAAACAAAAGATCGCATTGCACTAGTTGGTCGAAATGGTGCTGGAAAATCTACATTATTAAAAATAATTGCCGGTGAATTATCTCACGATGGTGGAGAAATTATAAAACCAAAAGATGTTTCAATTGGATACTTGGCCCAAAATACTGGTTTAGAAACTTCTTTAACAATTTGGGATGAAATGCTTACTGTCTTTACTCATCTGCAGCAAATGGAAAAGAAGCTTCGAAGGTTAGAGCTAGACATGGGTAAGGAAGAGAACTTTTCAAATGCTGCTACGTACGAAAAATTACTCGCTGATTATGATCAATTACAGTTAGACTACAAGGATCAAGGTGGTTATCAATATGAAGCTGATATTCGCTCCATTTTAAGTGGACTTGGTTTTCCGGTTGAAACACACCAAACAACGATTTCTACGTTAAGTGGTGGACAGAAAACAAGACTTGCTCTTGGGAAACTACTGCTAACAAAACCAGACTTACTCATCTTGGACGAACCAACAAACCATTTAGATATCGATACATTAACATGGCTTGAACAATATTTACAAGGCTATCCTGGAGCTATTTTAATCGTTTCCCACGATCGCTACTTTTTAGACAAGCTTGTTACACAAGTATATGAAATTTCTAATAAAGAAAGCAGACGATATGTTGGTAACTACAGTAAATATTTAGATTTAAAAGCTGCACTACATGAGCAGGAAATGAAGCGTTATGAGAAACAACAAGAGGAAATTGCTAAACTAGAAGACTTTGTCCAAAAGAACATTGCCCGTGCATCTACAACAAAGCGTGCACAAAGTCGTCGGAAGCAGTTAGACAGAATGGAATTACTAACTAGACCATTAGGTGATTCTAAATCAGCATCCTTCCACTTTGATATCGAAAAACAAAGCGGAAACGATGTATTACAAATAAAGGATGTTTCAATTGGATATGACAAAGAACCGATTATTGAACATGTAAATATGCGCTTAACCCGCGGTGATAGTGTCGCACTAGTTGGTCCAAATGGTATTGGGAAATCTACATTATTAAAATCAATTGTGAATAAATTAAAGACGTTAAGCGGTGAAGTTTCTTTCGGTTCAAATGTATCTATTGGATATTATGATCAAGAACAGGCAAACTTAACATCATCTAAGCGTGTTTTAAACGAACTATGGGATGATTATCCGCTAGAGCCAGAAAAAGAAATTCGCACGATACTCGGTAACTTTTTATTCACAGGGGACGATGTATTAAAGCCAGTATCTTCCTTAAGTGGTGGTCAAAAAGCACGATTAGCTCTAGCAAAATTGATGATGCAAAAATCTAATTTACTGATTCTCGATGAGCCAACAAACCATCTCGATTTAAATAGTAAAGAGATTTTAGAAAATGCCTTAATTGATTATCCTGGGACTCTTTTATTCGTTTCCCATGATCGCTATTTCATTAACCGTGTCACAACTACAGTTGTTGAGTTATCAACAGGTGGTGCACAAGAATATTTAGGTGACTATGACTACTATATTGAAAAGAAAAATGAAATGATTGAACGTGCGGAATTTGAACAACAAGAAGAGGATGCACCAGTCCAAAAAACTATCGCTCAAGAAAAATTAAATTACCTTGAAGAAAAAGAACGTAAGAAGTCAGAACGCCAACGCATCCGAAAGATTGAAGAAATTGAACAAAACATTGCAAATTTAGAAGAAGAAATTGAACAATTAGAAGAGGAGCTTTGTCTACCTGAAGTATATGCTGACTACGAACGAGCTAGTGAGATTACAACAGCAAAGCAAACAAAACAAGAAAAATTAGAGAAGTTTATGGCGGAATGGGAAGAGTTACACGTATAACCCTTATATATTTATATGATAAAAACAAGGTAGTTGAAAGCCATTCAACTACCTTGTTTATTTTTCAATACAAAAGATTATGGTCGAAGGTCTGACCTCAATAGTGTTATCCACAACCTTATGCACATATCCACCTTTATCATATAAACACAAAAATAACTTTTCCACATTATCCACAAATCACAAAAAAATTATGCACATTTAATATTCACAATAAAACCCATATTATCAACAGATAATATGGGTTTTATCCACAAGTTGTGGTTAATTATGTGTATAACTATGCTTCAATATCTAATCCTGGATTTGCATTTAAAGCCAATGTTGCACGTTTTCCTTGCTCATATGCAATAGTTCCTGCTGCTGCAATCATTGCTGCATTATCTGTGCATAAAGATAACGGTGGAATAATGAGCTCGATTTCTTCTTTTTTTGCAAACTCTTCCTCTAAACGTGCACGAAGTCCTTTATTCGCTGCAACGCCACCAGCGAGAAGCACTTGTTTTACATCATACGCTTCTGCAGCACGTGCTGCTTTTGTTACTAGTACATCTATTACACTCGCTTGGAAGCTAGCTGCTAAATCTTCTGGTGCGATTTCTTCTCCACGTTGTTTTGCGTTATGCACAGTGTTGATAACTGCTGATTTCAGTCCACTAAAGCTAAAATCATACGAATCTGGTTCTAACCATGCACGTGGTAAATCAATCGTTGGTTGTCCTTCATGAGCAAGACGGTCAATATGAGGACCACCTGGATATGGCATAGATAATGTACGTGCAACTTTATCATATGCTTCTCCTGCCGCATCATCTCTCGTTTCGCCAATTACTTCAAACGAACCATGCTCTTTCATATAAACAAGCTCTGTATGCCCGCCAGACACAACCAGTGACAACAAAGGGAATTGTAGTTCTTTTACTAAGCGATTCGCGTAAATATGCCCAGCAATATGATGAACACCAACAAGAGGAATATTATGAGCAAAGGCAACTGCTTTAGCTGCATTTACACCAATTAAAAGTGCCCCTACTAAACCTGGCCCTTCCGTCACAGCAATTGCATCAATATCTTCAAATGTAATGTTCGCTTCCTTTAATGCTTCTTCTAATACAACTGTAATTTGTTCTACATGATGACGAGATGCAATTTCCGGCACAACTCCGCCAAAACGCTTATGGCTCTCAATCTGTGAAGCAACAATATTTGCCACTATTTCTGTTCCATTTTTAACAACCGCTACAGCCGTTTCATCACAGCTCGTTTCAATACCAAGTATAATCGTATTTTTTTCCATTATATATTCACCCACATTACAAGACCATCTTCATAATTGTCTGTATAGTATCGTTTACGAATCCCACCATTTTGGAATCCATACTTTCGGTATAACTGCTTCGCTACTTCATTTGACACTCGTACTTCAAGTGTCATCGTTTTTGCTCCCATTTCTTTTGCCTGATCCATTACTTCTTTCAGCAAAGCATCTCCAAGTTTTTGACCGCGATATTCTGGCAAAATGGCTATGTTCGTAATATGTGATTCATCAATAATAATCCACAATCCACAGTATCCAATTACCACACCATCTTTTTCAATTACGACATAATGTGCATATTCATTCATCGTCAATTCACGATAAAATGCATCAGCAGTCCAAGGAGTTGGGAATGACGCTTCTTCAATTACTACAATTTGAGCAATATCATCAGTCGTCATCTTTCTAAATGTAATATCCATTTTGATAACCCCTATTTTTTTTGACTTTCTAGCCATTTTGCTTCTGCTTCTGCTAAACGGAGGTAGCTCGGAACAAATGTATGCACACTTTGCTCCTCTTTTTGTAATCCTAAAAATGCTAGCTCACTTGGTCTTGGGTTGTTCTTTGTAAAAGAAGCAAACACAGCTCGATCTCCTAAATATTCTACAATCGTTTCTTTATGTTGTTCTACATCATTGCCGATAAATAAAACAGGTTGCCCCTTATCTTTTAACATCTGTAACCAATCAATAATAAGAATAATTCGATCCTCTTCTACAGAAGATAACTGCTCTTCTTTATATGTATACAAGCCCGTATAAATTTGTCCGCGACGTCCATCAAACAATGGACAAATAACCCCTTGGAAATTCGCTCCATTCGCAGCCACTACTTCTAAGCTAGACACACCGACAATCGGTATTTGCAACGACCAAGCTAATGTTTTTGCAACAGTCACACCAATTCGAACTCCTGTATAAGATCCAGGACCAGCCGCTACGATGATTTTATCTAGCTCTTTCGGCTTTATATTACATTCCTTCAGAAGTTGTTCTACAGCCGGCATAAGGCGTACAGAATGATTTTTGGTTAAATTCGTAATGATTTCTCCGACAACAGTATTTCCATCAATAAGAGAAATCCCCATTACATAATTTGAAGTATCAATTGCTAGTACTTTCATCTTGTAATAGCTCCTCACATAATCTAATATAGCGTTCACCACTTGGCTCTAACACAATTTTTCTTGTATCATCACCTGTATGGAACAAGCTTATTTTTAATTTCTCATTTGGCAGAAAAGATTCAATTAAATGAGCCCATTCTACTACTGTTATACCTTCACCATAAAAATACTCATCAAACCCTAAATCTTCTTCACTTTCCGCTAAACGATACACGTCCATATGATATAGCGGTAATCTCCCTTTGTACTCTTTAATAATATTGAATGTCGGACTATTTACAACTCGTTTCACACCAAGGCCTTTTGCAAGACCTTTCGTAAACGTTGTCTTGCCAGCACCAAGATCGCCTTCTAAAACAAGTACATCTTGTTCCCTAACAAGTTGTCCTAGCCTTTCTGATAAGTTCTGTGTCTCTTCAGAAGAAGTTGTCGTTATTTCATATTTATTCAAAGGTTTCACCTACCTTACTCACAATATTCTCTGCTCTTTATTATACAGATTTTTTCACTTTGTTTCATTTTGAACATATAAAAAAGACCTTAGGAGTTGTCCTAAGGGTAAGATTGACTGTCTTTATAAGTTTTCTTAAAAATAAATAAAAAAATACGAAACAAGTTGTTTCGTTCTTTTCTTTGTATAAATGGCGGTCCCGACCGGGGTCGAACCGGCGATCTCCTGCGTGACAGGCAGGCATGTTAACCACTACACCACGGGACCATTGGTTGCGGGGACAGGATTTGAACCTGCGACCTTCGGGTTATGAGCCCGACGAGCTACCG
>NZ_KB895739.1:0-15190 GCF_000374965.1 Bacillus sp. 95MFCvi2.1
ATTCGCTCGACTTGCATGTATTAGGCACGCCGCCAGCGTTCATCCTGAGCCAGGATCAAACTCTCCAATAAAGTTAGTTTGTCTAGCATCTAAAATAAAAATTGACGTTTCACGTTGTTTGTTTCGTTTAGTTTTCAAAGTTCAACATCGCGTTTCAGCGACTCTTATAATATAACATTTCTCAATCACTTCGTCAACTTCTTTTTTCTTGTGTCGTTGACGACGCTTATTAATTTATCACATTAATAATTAATAAGTCAACACTATTTTTCACTTTTTTAAAATAAATGCCAAAATGTTATTCATCCTGGCATTATATATAATTTAATGATAACTAAAGCGCAAATACCCGGTACCCCCAAAATGCTACAAATAGAAGCTGTACCAATATTAATTGGAATATGAAAACCAAAATATGTTCCAATCACATTAACGGCAAACAATAATACTACACCTATCATTACTTTAACGAATATCTTTCCTATGAATTGCAACGGTTTCACTGAGGCGCCAAAAATCAGCAAAACAAGTACCAAAGCAAGAATTCCACCAATAATCAATGTAGAGTTCATTTTCCCCCTCCTTATATAACCTATACACTCTATTTGTATGGGACAAGGAAACAAAAAATACCGTTCAATTATTTTATTCAGTGTGGAGATTCATCCCTACTAATTATTAGTTCTCACTGATCGGGATTTTACGAGCAATTGATCACTTATAATTCCGCTGCATTTTTAGATTGAGATTTCGCCGCCCGAGAATAATAGTATAAAGAAAAGACCCTATTTTAAAAACAGGGTCTTTTACCATTGCTCCATTTTTACAGGACGTCTTTTTGCTTCTTTTAGTAAGAAAAAGTATTTTGCTTCTGCTATTTTCAAAGAACATAGTACATCTTGAGATGGTTCGACACTTTGTTCTACCATCCTTTTTTGACGTAACCACTCATTCTTCACTTTTTCTAATGCAGCAATTAACTTATCATCATATTCTTTTCGCAACTTGCCCTTTTTTTGAAAAAACATTTTGATTTCTCCTCTTATATTTCTCTACGGCCTTCTAGAGCCTTCGATAGCGTTACTTCATCCGCATATTCTAAATCCCCACCAACGGGAAGACCATGCGCAATACGAGTCACTTTAATACCTGTCGGTTTTAAGAGGCGGGAAATATACATCGCTGTAGCTTCCCCTTCAATATTCGGGTTCGTTGCTAAAATAACTTCTTGTACAGTTTCATCTTGTAACCTTTTTAATAACTGTGGAATATTAATGTCCTCCGGTCCAATTCCCTCCATTGGTGAGATTGCACCACGAAGCACATGATAGACACCTTGATATTCTTTCATTTTTTCCATTGCGATTACATCTTTTGCTTCCTGTACAACACAAACAACCGATTGGTCACGATGTGAATCATCACAAATATAACAAGGATCACGATCTGTAATATGTCCACAAACAGAACAGTATGTTAAATTCCGCTTTGCATTTACAAGTGATTTAGCAAAATCTAATACGTCTTCTTCTTTCATATCTAACACGAAGAAAGCCAATCGGACTGCCGTTTTCGGACCAATCCCTGGCAACTTCATAAAGCTATCGATAAGCTTCGAAATCGGTTCTGGATAATGCATATATCAATATCCTCCTACTAGAACATTCCACCTGGTAAGTTTAAGCCTTTTGTGAATTGCCCCATTGTAGAGTTTGAAAGTTCCTCAGCTTGCTTAAGTGCATCATTTGTTGCAGCTAACACAAGGTCTTGTAACATTTCGATATCTTCTGGGTCTACAACTTCTTCTTTAATTTTCACTTCAAGAATTTGCTTGTGACCATTTACAATAACGGTAACCATTCCGCCGCCAGCTGTACCTTCAACTGTTCTTTCACCAAGTTCCTCTTGTGCTTTCGCCATTTGCTTTTGCATTTTTTGCATTTGTTTCATCATGTTATTCATATTTCCCATTCCGCCACGCATCATAATAAATTCCTCCTAATTGTTATTATTCTTTTATTTCAATAAGTTGTTGCCCTACTAACTTTACCGCCTCTTCTACGAGAGGATCTACTTTTTGTTCCGCAGCTTCTTCTGAATTCCCACCTTCACATTGTAAAAATTCTTCGCGAATTTTCCCCCACTCACTCTTTGGAATTGCAATCATATTCAACCTTTTACTCAACAATTCAAAAAGAATTTGTTCTACGGTATCCATTGCATCACGATTTTCACTTGCCATTTTGCAATGTATCTCATATTGGAAAGCTAACACATAAGAATCTTCAGAAGCTGCAACTGGTTCACTATTCTCTAATAATACAGCAAACGCTACTTTATTATAGGATTTAAGTCTTCCTAGCAACTCACCCCATATACCTTTTAATTGCTCTAAATCTTGGCGTTTCGCTTGCTTTAATACTTCATGTACCCGTCCAACAGGTATTTTCATACTTCCTGTCCGCACAGGTTTTGGCGTTGTACGTGTCTCTCTTACTTCCTGTTGCGCACCAGCTGGCACACCATTCTTCTTCACATGTTCTAGTTCTTTTTCTAGTTGTTGCATTCTATTCATAATTGCTTGCAAACGGTCTGCACCATTCGTCTGCACCATAAATTGCTGGCAAAGTTGCACCATAACAACTTCTAAGAAAATCCGCGGATGATTTGTCCACTTCATCTCCTGTTGCCCCTTGCTAAGCGTATGAATAATTTCATAAATCATCTCAGGTTGCATCGCTTCACTTAGCATACGGAACTGGTCATCTACAATTACCCGTTCTAACATATGTTCCAATTGTGGTGAAGTTTGATATAAGAGCATATCACGATAATAGTAAATAAAATCTTCCATAAAACGAACTGGGTCTTTTCCTTTACTCATCATATCATCAATAATACGCAATGCTCTTGATACATCATTCTCGCGCATGCATTCTACAAGGTTACCTAAATATTGTTGAGAAACAGAACCTGTTACCGCTAAGACATCTTCAGTCGTAACTACTTCATCGCTATAAGAAATAGCTTGGTCAATCAGACTGAGTGCATCACGCATACCACCCTCAGCAGCACGCGCAACAATTTGTAATGCTTCATCTTCTACCTTTGTACCTTCATTTGTAACAACCGTCGCTAATCTCTCTACAATATCATGTACTGATATCTTCCGAAATTCAAAACGTTGACAGCGTGAAATGATTGTAGGTGGGATTTTATGAGGCTCTGTAGTCGCTAAAATAAAGATAACATGTTGTGGTGGTTCTTCTAACGTCTTTAAAAGCGCATTAAAAGCTCCCATAGAAAGCATGTGGACCTCATCAATAATGTATACTTTATATCTCACTGCACTTGGGGCATACTTTACTTTATCTCTTATATCTCGAATTTCATCTACACCGTTATTTGAAGCCGCATCAATTTCTAATACATCCGAAATAGACCCTTGTGTAATGCCTAAACACGCAGGGCATTCATTACAAGGTTCAGCTACTGGAGCATGCTCACAGTTAATTGTCTTTGCAAATACTTTTGCAATTGTCGTTTTACCTGTTCCTCTCGGGCCTGAAAATAAATAAGCATGCGAAGCTTTCTCTTGAAGAAGGGCATTTTGCAACGTTTTTGTTACGTGCTTTTGACCGACTACATCTTCAAAATTTTGCGGTCTCCATGTTCGGTATAACGCTTGGTATGACACGAAAATACGGCCTCCCTCAAAGGTTATTATCTTGTATATTATAACCCATTCTGTTTATAGATTCCAAAAGTTATTTTCTATACAAAAAACCCACCTCTTTATATAAGGTGAGTTTTGTATACATATATAACTGCCGTGCACCTTCTGTCGATTACGTACCATAAGCGTTACTTAAGCAGTTAGCTCGGTTCAGGCACTCCTGCGGCACACGAGAAAACCCGCTTATTGCTGCTTCCTTCCGGACCTGACAAGGTTCACGGGGTCCCGTTGCGCAGGACCCAAACGTCAACACCACTTACTTAAGGCAGGCCTTACAGTAACATAACCTCGAGAAGGGATTCGGCCTCGCTAGAGCGGATTGCGAGTACAGGGCACCGCTACCTCCCCGCTTAGCACGGCAAAGTTAAAACCAATATTCGGTTGCCTTAATGAAGGCAATATCAGTATAACTTGTTTCTTCATAAATTGCAAATATGTTAAGCACCTGTATTTTTATCCAATTTTTCCTTCTTCTCTTTCCTTCTTTTACGAAGCTCTCTAAAAAAATTCGTTAACAACATGCCACATTCTTCTTCCATCACACCAGATACTACTTCACATTGGTGATTAAAACGCTCGTCCGTTAAAAGGTTCATTAAAGTGCCTGCACATCCACCCTTTGGATCACTTGCACCATATACGACACGTTTTACACGGGATAACACAATTCCACCTGCGCACATCGGACATGGTTCTAATGTAACGTATAACGTTGCATTTTCTAAACGCCACGTACCTAACTTTTTACAAGCTTCATCTATAGCTAATAACTCTGCATGAGCAATTGATCGTTGCTCTGTCTCTCTTAAATTGTGAGCAACGCTGATTACTTCCCCACCGAGTACAATAACAGCTCCAATCGGAACTTCTTGTATTTCTTCAGCTTTCTTCGCTTCTTCTATTGCAAGCTGCATAAAATAAATATCTTGTTCCATAATACAGTCCTCTCATTACGAATAAAGTATTATAACCCTTTACTACTATATCAATCCATTTTGATTTTTGGACATATAACCCCCTGCTACGCAGAACAAAAAGTAAACTCCACTCATTTTATCCTTTTGTTTTCACTTGACATGGCGTAGGAAAAGGATCTGACCGCTTCTACCTATGATTGGATTCTCTCTCCAGCCCAAAAAGGAAGGTTTTATGTCAGTTTTTCAATTTATATTTATATACATACTATTCAATTACACTTCTCCTTACAGATACGGGATAACTTTCACACATTCAATCCACTCTAAAGAAAAAGGAAGGGTGATTACATATGAAAAATACCGCATTGCTCATTATTGACATGATTAACGACTTCCAATTCTCGCATGGACCAACCCTTGCACAAAAATGTAAAATAATTATAGAGCCTATTTTACACTTAAAACGAACAATGAAAATGAATGGTTATCCTGTTATTTATATTAACGATCATTATCAACTATGGAGAGCTGATATCGATCAACTTATTACTCATTGTACAAATGATTATAGCAAAAATATTATACAAGCAATCGCTCCCGGGGCAGATGATTATGTGTTTATTAAACCACATTATTCAGCATTTTATGAAACTCCCTTAAATTCTTTATTAGGACATTTAAAAGTTGAAAAACTTATCATAACAGGGATTGCAGGAAACATCTGCATTCTTTTTACAGCCAATGACGCTCATATGAGGAACTATACTCTATATGTACCTCAAGATTGCACTGCTTCTAACTCTGATCAAGATAATAAACACGCTTTAAAAATAATGGAAACAACATTAAAGGCAAATATTACACCCTCTTTTCAATTAAAACTTGAATAGCGTGCGTCGATTTTCCAACTTTTTATGACAAATTAGTCCGCTTGCTTCCCTCTTGTGCTACAATAATTCTGTTTTGTGCTTTGTATTTACAGGAAATTATGAATTGAAAGGAGGAAACAGCGTGACCGGAGTACCATTTATTACGGTTGAAGGACCTATCGGTGTTGGAAAAACTTCACTAGCGAAGGAAATTTCAGCTCACATGCAACTCCATTTATTAAAAGAGATTGTCGATGAAAATCCTTTCTTAGGGAAATTTTATGAAAACATTGAAGAATGGAGTTTTCAAACAGAAATGTTCTTTCTTTGCAATCGCTATAAACAATTGGAAGACATTAATATAAAATACTTGAATCAGCGTAAACCAGTGGTAGCAGATTATCATATACTTAAAAATTTAATTTTTGCATCTCGCTCATTAAAAGACGCTCAATATGACAAGTACATGCAAATTTATCGTATTCTTACGCAAGATATGCCCGTACCAAATGTCATTGTATATTTAACAGCAAGTCTAGAAACATTACAAAAACGAATTGCAATGCGTGGACGTGAATTTGAGAAAAACATGGATCCAAATTACTTACTACAACTCACTAAAGATTATGAAACGGCAATGGATGCTTTTAAAAAGGACCATCCTGATATTCCAGTATTAAAATTCAATGGAGATAACATGGATTTCGTGAAGAACAGTGACGATCTAAATGTAATTTTATCCACTCTCCAAAATACACTCTTAAAGGGGACGAAATAGCAATGAATTTAAGGGAAAAGTATGATATACCAAATGATGCAGTAATTACAATTGCTGGTACAGTTGGCGTTGGTAAATCAACTATGACAACCACACTTGCCAATGCTTTAGGTTACCGAACATCATTTGAAAAAGTAGATTCAAATCCATATTTAGATAAGTTCTATGCTGATTTCACGCGCTGGAGCTTTCACTTACAAGTTTATTTTTTAGCAGAAAGATTTAAAGAACAAAAAAGAATTTTCGAATACGGCGGTGGCTTTGTACAGGATCGTTCTATCTATGAAGATACTGGCATTTTTGCGAAAATGCATCACGAAAAAGGAACAATGACAGAAACAGATTATGAAACATACAAAGGGTTATTCGATGCAATGGTTATGACACCTTACTTCCCGCACCCAGACTTATTAATCTATCTAGAAGGTTCTTTTGATGATATTGTCAGTCGTATTCAAGAACGTGGTCGCCCTATGGAACAACAAACTCCAATTGAGTATTGGCAAGAAATGCACGGACGTTATGAAAACTGGATTAATAACTTTAATTCATGTCCTGTCCTACGCTTAAATATTAATGAATACGATATTTTAAAAGATGAAGACTCAATTGAACCAATTATTAAGAAAATTGGTCATTTCTTAAAACAAACACGTAAGCTTGTAAAATAAAAAACCCGTGCGAATGCACGGGTTTTCCTATTAACTTACTTTTTCTTTTTCGTTGGAGCAATAATTTCGCTCTCTGGTTTCCCAGCATTAATACGCTGACGAACCGTACTTGTACTAATATCATATGTCTCAGCAATTTCTTTAACGGTCATTTCTTTTCCATTAATGATTGCTGTTAATACTTTACCAGTACGTTTTGGAGCTACTTCTTTTTTTGTAGTTTGTTTCGGTGCTTCTACTTTTCTCAATTCTTTCTTCACATTACAAGTACAACCGCAAAGTTTACGGAATGTATCATCACTTATAATACGTGATACGTTTGCACCACTATTTAAAATTCTATTGTTCTTACAGACTGGACATTGTACATAGTATAAAGTTTTTCCATCTAAAGGAAACGTTTGTATAATAAGATCCATGTTGACTCCTTTCATATCTATGAAGATAATCATCGGAATATGAGTGTTTCATAAGGCGTTTTCCCGCCTTACATCATACTTTCTGATTGGTTTTAAAATAAAAACTCGTTACGTGTTGGTAACGAGTTCTCCAATCTCCACTTATATGCGCTGTTGTCAATTATATCTGGAGGAGGTAGAGGGATTCGAACCCCCGCGCGACTCTCGCCGCCTGTCGGTTTTCAAGACCGATCCCTTCAGCCAGACTTGGGTATACCTCCGTATTGACATCAAATATAATATCAAAAGAAAAACAGTTAGTCAAGTACACTATAATAAATTATAGGAAAAGGAAAAAACAATCTCCTTTTCCTACATTTTTTTACTGACAACACTCATACCGATGAAAGTTTCAATTTATTTAATAACTGTTTTTCCTCCCATATAAGGGCGAAGAACTTCTGGAATTATAATTGTACCATCTTCTTGTTGATAGTTTTCTAAAACAGCTGCAACTGTACGTCCAATTGCAAGTCCAGATCCATTTAGTGTATGAACAGGTTCTGGTTTTGCATTCGGCTCACGACGGAAGCGAATATTCGCACGTCTTGCTTGGAATGCTTCGAAGTTACTACAAGAAGAAATCTCACGATACGTGCCATAGCTTGGAATCCATACTTCAATATCGTATTTCTTCGCTGCTGTAAATCCTAAATCTCCTGTACACATGCTCATAACACGATATGGTAGACCTAATAATTGTAACACGCGTTCCGCATCATTTGTTAATTTTTCTAATTCTTCATAAGAATCTTCTGGTTTAACAAATTTCACAAGCTCAACTTTATTAAATTGATGCTGACGGATTAAACCACGTGTATCGCGTCCAGCTGATCCTGCTTCAGAACGGAAACAAGAGCTAAATGCTGCATAACGAATTGGTAATTGCTCTGAACTTAAGATTTCGTCACGGTGCATGTTTGTTACAGGAACCTCAGCTGTAGGAATTAAGAAATAATCTTCACTCTCAATACGGAACGCATCTTCTTCAAACTTTGGAAGTTGTCCCGTTCCTGTCATACTTGCACGGTTTACCATATACGGAGGTAAAACTTCTTCATATCCATGTTCATCAGTATGAAGATCCAGCATAAAGCTAATTAAAGCACGTTCCAATCTTGCACCTGCACCTTTATAGAATACAAAGCGGCTTCCCGTTACTTTAGCAGCACGCTCAAAATCTAAAATTCCTAAATCAGTTGCAAGATCCCAGTGAGGTTTTGGTTCAAAGTTAAATTCTTTTACTTCTCCCCAAGTACGCGCTACCACGTTATCATCTTCTGTTTCGCCAATTGGTGCAGACTCATGTGGGATATTTGGAATAGAAAGCATTAATCTCTCTAAATCTTCTTCAACTATACGAAGTTCGTTATCAAAATCCTTTACCTTTTCCCCTACTTCACGCATCTCTAAAATTAATGCCTCTGCATCTTTCTTTTCGCGCTTTAACACAGAGATTTGTTGAGACACTTCATTACGTTTACTTTTCAATTCCTCTGTTTGAACAAGTAGCTCTCTTCTTCTTGTATCTAATTCTTCAAAACGACCGAAATCAGTTAAATCTTCACCTCTATGCTGTAACTTTGCTTTTACTTCTTCAAAATTCGCACGTAAAAATTTAATATCAAGCATTATATATTCCTCCTTTTATTTTATAAAACACAAAAACTCCCGTCCCTGTAAAAAGGGACGGGAGTTAACCCGCGTTGCCACCCTAGTTGAAAGCAATATTGCTTTCCTCTCAAGTAGAAATAACGACTCTTCACCGGAAATGTTTACTAATCATAAAGATATTCCACATTTCATTCCAGGATGGATTCACAAACTGTTTCTATCGGTTTCCACCAGCCACCGACTCTCTATAAGAAACAACATTTGTTACTACTTCCTATCAACACGTTTATTTTATAAAATTGTTACCATCAATTTACTATAATCTTACACAAGTTGCAAGTTACTTATACAACTTTTTTCATTTTCTCCTCTTTCACCATCTGTACAAAATATGCTGTAACACGATGGTCATCCGTTAACTCCGGATGGAAAGAAGCTGCTAAAAATGGTCCTTGTCTTACCGCTACCATTCGGTCATTGTGCATAGAAAGAATTTCTACGTTATCCCCTACACTTACAACGTATGGCGCACGAATAAATACACCAATAAAGTCTTCTCCTACACCTTTTATCGAAAGGGAAGCTTCGAAGCTATCCTTTTGGCGTCCAAACGCATTACGTTCAACTGTAATATCCATAGCACCGATGTGGGATTCTTCATAACCAATAAGATTGTTTGCAAGTAAAATCATACCTGCACACGTACCGAACATTGGTTTACCAGATTTCGCAAATTCACGAAGTGCCCCCATAAAATCGTACTTATCAATAAGACGGCGCATTGTTGTACTTTCACCGCCTGGCAAAATAAGGCCATCAATTTCTTCAAGTTGCTCCACACGCTTTACAATTACAGCATCTGCACCACTTGCTTCAACTGCCTTTACATGTTCGCGAACAGCTCCTTGAAGACCTAATACACCGACTTTAACCATTTGAAAATCTCCTTTAATTACCAACCGCGTTCTTGCATGCGTTGTTCTGGTAATAATGTTGAAATTTCGACACCTTTCATTGCAGTACCTAATCCTTTAGAAAGGCTTGCAATTAGCTCATAATCTTCGTAATGTGTCGTTGCTTCAACAATAGCACGTGCAAATTTTTCTGGGTTTTCTGATTTGAAAATACCAGATCCTACGAACACACCATCTGCACCAAGTTGCATCATTAATGCAGCATCTGCCGGCGTTGCTACACCACCTGCTGCAAAGTTTACAACTGGTAGGCGACCAAGACGTTTGATTTCAAGTAATACTTCATAAGGAGCTCCAGTATTTTTTGCATATGTCATTAATTCGTCTTCACGTAGGCTTACAACTTGATGGATTTCTGCGTTTACTTGACGCATATGACGTACTGCTTCTACAATGTTCCCTGTTCCAGGCTCGCCTTTTGTACGAAGCATAGATGCACCTTCCGCAATACGACGCGCTGCTTCTCCAATATCACGACATCCACATACAAATGGAACAGTGTAATCACGTTTATTTAAATGATATACTTCATCAGCTGGAGTTAATACTTCACTCTCATCAATGTAGTCTACCCCTAATGATTCCAGTACACGTGCTTCCACGAGGTGACCAATACGGCATTTTGCCATAACTGGAATTGATACAGCACCCATAACTTCTTCAACAATTGTTGGATCTGCCATACGTGCAACGCCACCTGCTGCACGAATATCTGCAGGAACGCGCTCTAGTGCCATAACAGCAACTGCGCCCGCTTCCTCTGCAATTCTTGCTTGCTCAGCGTTAACTACGTCCATGATAACGCCGCCTTTTTGCATTTCTGCCATTCCACGTTTTACACGTTCTGTCCCTGTTACATTTGTCATGTACAAAAACCTCCCTAGGTGAATTGCTTTTCCCCATTAACGGCGAAAATTGAGAATACTCTTACATTCTACCACTAACTATTAGAGGCTTGTCCACTACTTTTTCATAAAGTCGGTATGAAAAATAGGAATAAAAAAAGCTCCTACAACGAGGAGCTCTTAAAACCAACCTTTTACTGTATCAACAGCACTGTTCCAAATACCACTAAAGAAAGAACCGATACCACGCATAGAACGTACAAACCAGTTTGCCTTTTCTACTTCTGATTTTGTAATAAGATCTACTTGTAATGATTTACCTGATAGGAATCCAGGATCATTATTATCTTTAGGTGATATAATCATTTGACCAAGTGTTGTACCTTTTTTAATTGGTGCTTCTTTATCTTTGCTTACATCTTTAAATTCTGTTTTATAGACGTCTTTACTTCCTTTTAACATCGGAAGCGCAATTGCTTGTTTAGTCTGAATTGTTACATCTTTATCTTTCGCATTTTCTACTCGTACAGTTTCATGTCCTTTTACCGCAGATCCTTTTGGATATACCTTTTTCACTTCAAAGTTTGTAAAACCGTAATCAAACAATTTCTTTGTTTCGTCAAAACGTGCTGTATGAGAATTTGTTTTAATAACGACAGAAATTAAACGCATACCATTTCTTTCAGCTGTACCCGTAAAACAATCTCCAGCTTCTGGAGTAGATCCTGTTTTCAAACCATCTACACCTTCATATTCCTTAACTAATCCTTTTAGCATCCAATTCCAGTTATCCATTTTAACAGGATATTTTCCACCTTCTTGGAATACTTTTTTCGGAATTTTAGCTGTTTCTAATACTTTTGGAAAATCTTGAATAAGATGTTGTGCTAAAATTGCACAATCTCTAGCAGACATTTTATTTTCCTCGTCTGGAGTTGTACCTTCAGGTTGTTGTCCTTTTAAATCATGATTTGTTAAGCCAGTAGAGTTTACGAATTTATAATTCTTCAATCCAAGCTCTTTTGCTTTATCATTCATCATTTTTACGAAATCTGCTTCTTTACCTGCAATTGCTTCAGCTAAAGCAATTGTTGCTCCGTTTGCAGAATAAATTGCCATCGCTTCATATAGCTCTTTTACCGTGTAAGAGCCACCATTTTCTAATGGAACGTTTGATAATGAGCGATCTTGTGAAATCATATGTGCGTATTCAGAAACTTTTACCTTTTGGTCCCACTTAAGTTTTCCTTTAGCCACCGCTTCATTAACTAAGTATTCACTCATCATTTTTGTCATACTAGCAATCGCTAATAATTCATCTGCATTTTTTTGATATAAAATTTTTCCAGAATCTGCTTCTACTAAAATTGCTGCTCCTGCTTCAACATTTAAAGCAGCACCTGTTTCTGCCGATGCACTACCATATGTAACAAACATGCTACAAAATAGTGTAAGCACTGTTACTATTGCAATAAATCGCTTGCAAAACATACCTTTCACTTTTGTTACCCCCAATATCTTTGTACTCACATAACCGTTATTCTAACATAATCAAAAAAAAATAGACAGAGATATCAAATCTCCATCTATTTACATATAAGACATTATAAAGAGTAATTTGGTGCCTCTTTTGTAATTTGTACGTGATGTGGGTGACTTTCACGTAAACCAGCACCTGACATACGAATAAATTGTGCATTCTCACGTAAGAATTCTAAGTCATTTGCTCCGCAATACCCCATACCTGCACGTAAACCACCAACTAATTGGTGAACTGTATCAGCTAAAGGTCCTTTATATGGCACACGGCCTTCGATACCTTCTGGAACAAGTTTTTTATTACCTTCTTGGAAGTAACGATCTTTACTTCCTTTTTCCATTGCTCCAACAGAGCCCATACCACGATACACTTTAAATTGGCGACCTTGGTAAATTTCAGTTTCTCCTGGACTTTCAGCTACACCAGCAAACATACTACCAAGCATTACAACGTGTGCTCCTGCTGCTAAAGCTTTTACCATATCACCAGAGTATTTAATACCACCATCAGCAATGACTGGAATACCGTGCTTACGAGCTTCTGTCGCACAATCATATACAGCTGTTAATTGTGGTACACCAACACCAGCTACAACGCGTGTTGTACAAATAGAACCTGGTCCAATACCAACTTTGATAACATTTGCACCTGCTTCAATTAATGCGCGTGTCGCTTCAGCTGTGGCAACGTTACCTGCAATAATATTTAGTGTTGGGTACTTCGCACGAACTTCTTTCACCTTCTCAATGACACCTTGAGAATGTCCATGAGCTGTATCAAGTACAATTACGTCTACGTTTGCTTTTACTAATGCATCGATACGAAGAATAGCGTCTGCAGTTACACCAACTGCTGCTCCAACTAACAAACGACCTTGCTTGTCTTTTGCTGAGTTTGGAAACTCAATTACTTTTTCAATATCTTTAATTGTGATAAGCCCTTGTAATACACCGTTATTATCAACAAGAGGGAGCTTTTCAATTTTATATTTCTGTAGGATCTTTTCAGCTTCTTCTAGCGTAGTGCCAACTGGAGCTGTAATCAACTTTTCTTTTGTCATTACATCGGAAATTTTAATAGAGTAGTCTTGAATAAAACGCATATCACGGTTTGTAATAATACCAACTAATTTTTGCTCTTCTAAGTTATTTACAATTGGTACACCTGAGATACGATATTTTCCCATAAGATGCTCTGCATCATATACTTGATGATCTGGAGTTAAAAAGAAAGGATCTGAAATAACGCCGCTTTCAGAGCGTTTTACTTTATCAACCTGCTCAGCTTGTTGCTCGATAGACATATTCTTATGAATAACTCCTAAACCACCTTGACGTGCCATTGCAATAGCCATATCAGCTTCTGTTACTGTATCCATTCCTGCGCTAATTAAAGGAATGTTTAACTGCAAGCTTTCAGATAGAACTGTCTTAACACTTACTTCTCTTGGCAATACATCTGACTTCGCTGGTACAAGTAATACATCATCGAATGTCAAACCTTCTTTAACAAATTTAGATTCCCACATAATTGTTCCCCCCATGATACCAGAAATTATTATTAGTAGCTTAACAATTGGTTAAAATACTGTCAAGAAAGTGCGTAAATGTTAGAATTTTTAGATAATAAAAGGAGCGTAATATATGCATCATACATCTCATACTTGGCAGCAATTAAGTTTCTTTTTTTCATCCCAACATGTACAGCGTTATCTTGCCCGCTGTTATGAAAAATTACCTATTGAAAACGCTGAAAAAAAAAGCTTCGAAAATTGTTACCCTTTTATTTATTACTTAGAGCACGGAAAAAGTTATTATGAATTATGTAAAACTGCACCTTTTTCAATCCAACCTATGCTGTTATTTTATGGAATGAGTCAACTTTTAAAAGCGTGCTTATTGACTGTTGATCCTAACTATCCAGAAACAACAACAGTTTTGGCACATGGAGTAACAACACGTAAACGAAAAAAACAAGGATATCAGTTTTTAGAGGATGAGGTTAAAGTGCAGAAGAATGGATTATTCACCCATGTTGCAGAACGGATGTTTCACATGAAACACTTGGAGGCCGAGAAATTTATTATGTTAGAACTAATGGGGAAAATCCCCGAATTAGAAACCTTATTCCAGTATA
This sequence comes from Bacillus sp. 95MFCvi2.1, assembly GCF_000374965.1. Classification (NCBI taxonomy): domain Bacteria; kingdom Bacillati; phylum Bacillota; class Bacilli; order Caryophanales; family Bacillaceae; genus Bacillus; species Bacillus sp. 95MFCvi2.1. Next base: position 14,539 of record NZ_KB895739.1, read on the forward strand.
GTCAAAAAGAGAAAATGTTATATAAGGTTCATACGGTAGACGAACATCATATTTCATTTTCTTCCAACATACTTGATCGTCTACATATGACGAAAGAGCGTTTTTCTCGTTACATAGAAACATCTTGTAAACATCTCAGTATACAGTACACACCAAGTAAAACCTTTGAATCTGATCTACTATTCTCAGCTTCCACTAAAACATGGAACCCTTTGTACAGTACACCTTTATCTTTTGATTGCAATACCAGCACTTACTATTTGCCAATAACTAAAGACGTAAGAAGTTGTAAATTATTCTTACCAGAACCACTCATACATTATTTATTGCTCTACAATTTAAGCATGATTTCTCGCTACGAGACCGACTGGTGGTACGACTTATTAGGAAGCTATGCCTCCGAAGATTACCCATTTATTTATCAATTTTTAGGAATCTCTACAAAGAAAATCCCTTACTATGTTTTACTGTTTTTACTAGGTCAACAATTCCCTATTTCTTAGGAAATAAAAAAGCACGAGTCAAATGACTCGTGCTTTAATTGCTTGGCGACGTCCTACTCTCACAGGGACAAGGTCCCAACTACCATCGGCGCTAGAGAGCTTAACTTCCGTGTTCGGTATGGGAACGGGTGTGACCTCTCTGCCATCAT
>NZ_KB895740.1:0-14732 GCF_000374965.1 Bacillus sp. 95MFCvi2.1
AGCCAAATGATTAGGGACTTGAAAAATAGTAGCATCTAAAATACGTATACGTTGAAAATTCAATTTTTTCAAGGTCTCCTTCCCAGGAATTCCCAATGTAAATTCTAAAGCATCTAAAGTATACTCTTTATTAATTCTTCCTTCAAAATCTTTTGTAGCGATCTTAGTATTGCTTTTTCTGTATCTAAAATTGTACCATCTACATCAAAAATAAGAGATGTAATCAAAGTAAATCCTCCATTTTTTTCATTCTATTTTAAGGTGATTTTTTCCACGATATTAAAATTCTCCACCGTGTTCTTCTGTTTTAAATTTCACTTTATATCTTTAGCTGTGTTAGTTTAATGGCGATGTTGCGCTACCCTTGTATGTAATAACTTTCATCTTTAATTTTAATAATATATGTATTGGACGCTCATCCAATATCATTGTATCAAGCAGATACATATAATGTTCGTTAAGAAATATGATTCATATCAAACGTTCGAATAGAGGGAAGTTTGATTCGTTTGAAACTAGCTGTTTATTTAGTGTAGGGGTTTTTCGAAATGCTGCGCTGCCTCAATTATCTTTTTTTGCTGTACATCCTAATTTGGAAATATCCTTCTAAACTTATTTCATTTTAGAAGGATATTTCCAATCTGTTTCTTTTTGGACTTTTGCAGTAGACTTAGATGTTTTTTGAAGGAGGTTTTGTTTTTCTATCTTATCTAATCGCTCTTCTACTTTTTCAGTTGCTTCTTTTGTTTCTTTCAGCTCTAATTTAATTTCCGTTAACAGGCGTAGTATAGCGTCTCCTTTTGTCATTTTCAAAGCCAAGCACCCCTTTATATATTCGTTCAAAAGAGTTTATATAGATAGTATTTTACCATATCTAGCTGGATACAAAAAAACAAGCATTGATGCCATTTTCTTTCCTTCTGTATGATGGTTCATTATTCCCTCCTTCATTAAATAAAACATAGTGCCCTAGTTGCAAAAAAAATATTCGTTTCCTTAAGATTCTTTAAAATATAATCTTCTAGTTCGCTAATGGATTGCAGTTCAGTATGGTTGAATTTTTTATTTTAAGGAATATTCATCCTTAATTTTTTAATTGGAACCACTTACTATAAATTGGTATTCTGCAGCTACGAATATTGAAGTGTATTTTGTTCAGAATATTAAATATTGGGATGTAGAACGTAAATCAGGAAAAAACATGTTGAGTAAATTTGAGAATAAAAAGATTTTAATTTTATCCTCTTAAGAATATTTCAATGCAATAAGATTCACCAAAAACAAACCACTTTTCAAAATGATTCAAAAAGCTTAACTTGGTGATTTTCTAAGATGCTTGCGCTATATCTCATTGATAAAAAAGGAGGAAGGACTTTGAACAAGTTAACTGTCCATCACAACTATTCCCGCTCATCTTTTGATTTGTCTGATAATCGCAACCATGGTTTACCATTATATATAAAGCAAAACCCTGAAGCCTTTGTCTTTGACAGGCCAGAGAGCAAGATTCGAGTTAATCCTAGCTCTAGCTTACAGAATCTTTGGTCTATTCACGCCCTCGTTTCCTTTAATTTATCTACTGGCGGGGGAATTGATCGGGATTATATCCTTATTGATGGCGATCATAGCTTCAGGTTATTTATAGAAAAAAAAGGGGTATTAAGAGGGTACACATATGACCGAACCGGTCATGCAGTTTACATAGAGTCTGAGCCTTACCTTATTACTACTGATAGCTGGCATACAGCAGAACTCCTACATGATGGAATAAATGCTTTAGAGTTGTATCTCGATGGAGTGAAAGTTGCCGAACGTTATGATGCTGTCGGACAAGTGCGCTCTATTGGTGAAGTAGGCATTACCATAGGACACTATGCTGAAAATTACGATTCCGCCACCTTTGAAGGGCTTATCAGTGAATTTAAACTTTTTAAATATGACCCATATAAAGACATCAATGGGCTCCTAGATTCTTCTTGCAGAGACAGTGCAGCCATTGATTCTATTGTTCAAAAGTTACGTGAGAATAATGAGACCGCTGAATCGATAGAAGCTAAGGGGCGTGAGATACTACAGTTTGGTCTTGACATTATGAGCGAAATAAGAGGTAACGATGCTGAACTTACAAAACAGCAACGTCAATACTCTGTTGAAGCTTATACAGCCTTTTTGCGAGGCGACCAGGCAGCTTACACTTCGGCTCAGGCTAGGCTTGCCTTACTTGCAATGCAAAACCTTAATACAGATCAGATTGAGAAAATTACGGGTGAAAGAGACATTCTTATGAAAAGCTTGCCTCTACCTTTTGATGAACTTCAAAGTTTACTAAGTGCGTTATGCCTTGATAAGACAACCATAGATCCGAATACACTCGTTGACGAGATTTACCGTTTGACAAGATAAACCTGAGAATAATAAAGGAGAGTTATAAACATGTTTAAGAATATAAACTCAGTAGAACTTGCTTTGGCATTTCAACCAATCCTGCTTTTCGATCCGAGTGAGCGATTTTATCCAATTGCCGCCGAAGAATGGTTGAATCATCTAGCCACTGATCCATGGGATGAAAAAACTGCTAAACGAGGTAGTGCGGTAATGGTGGTAGATCGAAACTCCACTAGCTTTGGAGATACAGATGTTCGAGCAGGTAGCCATTACCCCGCAGGTGATCACATAGACCTCAGTAATAGCCAACCCGACGGAATTGGACAGGAATTTACTGTTGGTTCAAATCAAGATTTGTTTATTAATGTTGCAGGTTGGGCTGATGCTCTGTCTTCCGACAATCAAGGCTACACAAAAGGTTCTCTTCAATATCTAGATTTGCTATTTCGATCAGTAAGTAGCAATATCAACCCCATGATACCATTAGATGAACCTAGACCAACGCCTGAATTCACCGTCCCTCGTTTAAAAGTTCCAACTATTTACGCGGAGGTGGAATGGGCAGGAACATATCCACGAATTGATAAAGAACGGGTGGATACTGTAAAAGATAGTAAACTTGATTTCCCTGAAAGCATTCCTGATAATAATGACATTATGCTTGAGCTTGATCGTTATATAGCTATAACTTATTACATGCTTTATCCTGCAATGGAATCAGCCTTGTCTAGTAAAGATAATGAAATTCATAAACGAGAGGGGCAGTGGGAAGCAATTACCATTTTCATTAAAGACATCTTTAACGATCAAGGCATGCGTACAAGCCGGGATGGACGGGAACGTATGGATTTTTTCTATAGGACAGATGTAAATGAGTGTATTAATTATTTTGAACCCCGTTTTGTGGCATTTAGTAAAGGTTATACCACCAGTGAAGATCTTGACTCACCATTGGCAGCAGAAGTACGTCCACTTTTTAATGTTAACAATCCTAACCTGGGAGTTTTAAAGTTCGGTACGAACCCCTTAGCATTTGTCAGTGCTGGGCTACACAAGAACTTTTTTAACGTTGCGGCAACGATGACCATTGGGGATTCTCCTCCTGACCCTACTCTAAATTCCATTGGTGGTGCTTTAATGGGAGCAGCTGGGTCAAGTGCTGGAATCTGTCTCTCATTAGCACCGCCTCCGCTTACTCCAGCATGTATTGCGTGCTTAATTATTTCTGCTACTGTATTTTTGATTGGTCTAATTTTGTTTGTACTATCTTGGCTCCTCAGGGACGATCCTTCGATTACAGAGGCACCTGTTCCAAGCAGTACCGACATTGCTAGGAGAGGTGGATGCCAGGCTTTGCCTCCTGGCATCCCACCGATTACAAGTCCAGGAGTTACACCAGTAGGCAAAAGCTTAAGCCCCATGATCCGAGTAATTGATCGATTTGGATTCGATCCTGAATTACCTGAAAGTAGCTATCCACTACCGGAACCAACTTCAATGGATAATCCAATCGTGGAAATGCCTACATGGTGGGACTTTTCGGGACGGTGGGGGATTAGAACTGTCCACAGAGCCACTAGTGAATGGGATAGTGGTACCCGTCGTGTAGATAAATACGGGCGATCAAGAGGATACTGGAATACCTACCGTCTTATAAAATTTATATCAGATCCTGACCGTAAGAGCGATAATATTCGATTGTGAGTAATTACTAGAACTTTTAGTAGGGGTCACCATACATGCCCATCAACTTAAGGAAACAAATCCACCCCAAAACGAAAAAATGAGATTTTTATTACAAGTTAGCAAAAAATTTCGTTCTGGGGGGAGTTGTATTTTCTTAGCTTGATGGTGATGGGGTAGCACCATCAAAACGCGAATTTCGTACGCTAAGCGATTTTTCACACAGAAAAAGCCGATTCCCTGTACGTTAAGAAACCGACTTTTTTAGGTTAAAGCTAAAATTTTTCTTTAATCCATCATTATATTAATTCATAAAAAATTCTATTGTTTTCTGCCAAGAATCTGATTGACCATAAGAATTCCCTTTTAATGTACCACCACAAGTAAAAACTCCTAGACCCATTTCTACATTCAATGTTTCGCTTAAAGGCAGAACATACGGTATTGGTAATGAGTGTCCTAAACCTTTATATTCTAAAAGATGGTAGTCATATTTATAATTATGTTTTACCAAAGTATTTATCATTTCAACACATGCATCATGAGTATTCCACACGTTATCTTCCTGACCTGCAATTAATAATAAATGTGCATGGGCATTCTCTATTTTTATTCGTGCATCTTCTTTATTTTTTGCTATTTCTACACTCTTTTTATATGTAGTAGTAAATCCAAAAGGCGTATTCTTTTCTAAGCAACTACGCTGATGTTCATAAAAAAAGTCATTATCAACTGGTATAAATGGCAATGATTTCCCTTCATATGCCCATGATGAAACGTTTTTTCCACTCATAAGGCCATCTAATGCTTGGAAACAATATGCATGAGGTGCAGAAACTGCTACTTTAGAAATGACATTGTATTTTGAAGCCAGAAGTAACGCTAACTCTCCACCTTTAGATGTACCATGTATGTATATTTCACTAGCACTTGTTAATGGATTTTTTTTAAGCCAGGAAAATGTTTTTTCAAAATATTCAAGAGGAATTTCTTCAAGCTTTTTAGGTAATCCTTCCTCATTAAAGTATCCAACGGTTAAAACATTAAAGCCTCTAGATGCCAATGGTCCTGCCAGAAGAGAGAGACCACCGCGTGCACCATCAGATCCACCCAATACTACAATCGTTTTGTTATTCGAGTTTTCAGAATAGAATAACTCTCCCATAAATTCATCACTAATCTGTTGTCTTTTCACTTCAGGTAACTTGAACATACGCTCCAGTCTTACACATTCCCGGTCTTGTCCGCATTCACACACTATATCAATAAATACACTATCCTCTATTGAAATATTAAGGGCGATATTCCCTCCTTCACTACTAATCTTTTGTAAAGATGCAATAAGCCCCATACTATCTATATAGTCATAAGTTCCAGAATCAGGTTTATGTTTTGATAAATCAACATTACCGTTTGAATCTGCAGTAAACCAAGCGAATGATTCATACTTCTCACTTATTGCCCACGGAAAATGCATGGATGCAGTTATTTTCAGCTTTTCTCCTGGCGTCAACTCTGTAACATAAATATTAATCCTTTCATCAATAAGAGTAACTTTTGGTTTTATTTGTAATTTCATATCACAAGACCTCCATAGTAGTATAAAAATTTTAAGCAGCAATAATTGTTATATATTTTAATCTCCATCAGTTAAAAACGCTTTCTTCGTAAAACAAAACTATCCAAAGCCCGAGTTTGTGCTTCTTGGAACCCTTCTAGATCTTCAAATTTATAATTTACATCTTCCTCAAAACCAACCTGTTCTTCTTCGTTGTTAGTACCATATAGTCTTTTTAATAAATTCCATAACACTTCTAGTTCTTCAGTTGTGAATTCATTAAAAATATCTGCCATTAGGCATACCGCTTTCTCACCACATTCCATCATGATTTTTTTCCCTAATTCCGTGATTTCTACGTTAATGGCACGTTTGTCCCGTTTGCTTGGTTTCGTAATCAGGTATCCTTTATTCTCTAAATTGACTATAAGCTTTTGTGCACTTTGTTTGCTGGTTTTTAACTTTTTTGCAATATTAACAAGTGTTGTTTCATCCTCTGGCAAATGAGTTATTGCTATCATAATCATGTACTGTCGTGATGTTAATTTCTCAAAATAGTTATCACCTTGTATTTGCAACTTATTAGTAATGGAAAAAAGAGTAGCGTAAGTTTGCTGCATTAAATATAACTCCCGAAGTGCTTTAGAATATTCCATAAATATATCCTCCTCTTCTATTATAGTCACCATGTTGACTATAATTACAATAACAGTTCGTTGCATTATAGTCAACATATTGACTATAATGCAACATAAAAGTACTGAAAATGACCGTTTAAGGAACTCTATTTAGTTCTAACAAAACTGAAAGAAATACGGTCAAAAACCAGTTCTAAAGCTCATTACCAAAAACAAAGTTCCATAACAAACATTAAATGTCGTTTATGGAACTTTGTTAATGTACGGTAAAACCAAGTTTTTCAACTTAGAAATTCCTTAGCGTACGAAATTCGCGTTTAGTTGACGAGACCCCAGCATGACAAGAAAATACTTCAATCCAACATCCATTGAGCTACAGCCTACTTTAGGTGGTGGATTTGAAATTATAAAAAAATTGCACCGTTATACCCCTTTAGATTATCTAAAGGGGTATATTTATAGTAAAAAGGAAAAGAACATCTGGATTTGAATAATTGATTAAGGAACTGTTGAGTGACAATAAGTTGTTTCGTTAAAGGATCATATTGTTGAAGATGAACTGGGAATAAAAATCAAAAAAACATAGTTAAGGAAGTGGATGGATGAATTTATTAACCTTTACTGAGGAATTTTTAAATTATGTAAGGGAGTTTTTACTTTTAAGATTTATACTATTTGCTTTGATCCTCATGACTTTTTCCTTTGTCATAAACCGTATTATTGATTGGTTCTTTAGGAAGTCAAGCTTTTTTGATGAAGAAGTAGAACAGACGATTCAAAGTGTAATTCGATCAATTCTTAGGTATGGAATTTTAATCAGTCTTGTTTTTTTCCTAATTAGTCAATTTATAGATATAAAAGGTATTCTTGCAGGTGCAGGGATTGCCGGAGTTGTTGTCGGTTTTGCTGCACAACAGATGCTAAAAGATGTTATATTGGGATTCGCAAGATTAACGGACAAAGAGTTTCGGGTCGGCGATTTTGTTACTTTTAACGGAACAAGTTCAGGTACCATTGAGGAAATCAGTATTCGCTTTATGCAAATTCGTGAATGGTCGGGAAAACTCCTTACCATCCCGCATGGAGAGATTAGAATGATACAAAATTTTAATAAAGGCTGGATGCGGGTGATTGAACGGATTACGGTAAGTTATCAGGAAGATCCTACAAGAGTAAAGGAATTGTTAGAAAAATTATGTGTTATATGCAATGAAAAAATGGATCAAAGCCTATATAGGATAGAGGAAGAGGTTGTTGAATCATTTCACTATATTGGTATTACAGACTTAAATCCAAATCTTAAATATGTTGGGTACGAATTTTGTATTGTAGGTTTGGTTAAACCTGAGGAGTATTTTGAAACTTCCAGGCAAGTAAGGTTTGAACTAATGTCTATATTCCATGGGAATCAAGTACAAATGCCAGCAGCGAATATGTTCGTTCACACTGAAAAATTACAGTTGGAGAGCAACTTTCACCAAGTAGGTAAAGAAAACTAGCTGATGGGATATCCTAGGTCAGTTCATGAGATGTAATTGGAAATTATATTTAGAATTTGAGTTTGTAGACCGGCAGATTTCGATGAGCTTAAGGGGTTAAACAATTCCTCCCAAAAAATTACCTTCCACACTCGGGCACAATTCTGTAACAAGAATTGTGCTCATTCTTTATGGGGTACGGAAACGATTCAAAGAATAACCCGCCACATCTGAAAAATTTTCCAATTCGGGCGGGTATTTTTATTATGATTTATCTTGTAGGGGTCACCATACATGCCCATCAAGCTAAGATTCTTGAGTCCCCCCATAACGAAAAAATGACTTCCCTACGGCGAGCGATTTATAAGAACTCAGCTTATTTTTTCGTTTTATGTAACTGCAAATTTTTTAACTTGATGGTAATGGGGGATTTTGGTGGAAAGCAATATAAAAAAGATTTCATCCGGTATGATGAAATCTTTTTTATACATTTCTTCTGATTGATTTATTTATTAAAAGTAGAATTTTTATTATTATAGAAACCTAATATAATAACAAATACAGCTAAAAGAATACTTATCCAGTGATCTAATTTATATGGTAATTTCATATCAAAAACATTGATAGCAATCATAACAATTAAAGTTAATGTAGCTAAAAGATAAGTAATTATTTTCATTGGTAATCATCCCCTCATATTAAAGTGATTATTTAAAACTATTAGAATTTAATATTAATATGTTTTTTTATTAAAATTAATTAGTCCCCCGGTGAACAATACAATAAAACTAATCAATACAATTAATATACTTTTTGTAGAAATAAATAGTAGCCCTGTTTCACTACCTGTAGGTAACATAGCTAAAAGGGGTTGACTCCATGGATAAATTGGACCAAAGCGTTCAGACTGACTAATTATCATACCAGGTATCGTTAGACCAACACATACTACCATTGGAGCAGCAAAGCTGGACCATATTGCAGAAAGCCACATTTGAAGTGCTATTAAAGGTAATGTTGTAAATATTCCTCCTATTAAACCTTTGAGTATATATGTTGTAGGAAAAGGGCCTGTTATCCCGCAAATAGAACCTACTATAATTATTTCTAAAAGGAATAAAATTTGAGTAACAATTATAAAAAATACCACAAAAATAGCTTTAGTACAGTAAAGTTGATAACGTTTTATAGGCTGAACTAGTAATTGCTTCCACCCACCATGTAAATGATCGTGACGGCAGATAAAAGCAGTAAAAATTCCAGTTAATAATGGGAGAAAGATCATAGCATGTATTACTGAAGCAAATGCATACATAATTTCCCAATTACTTAAAGACGCTAGTGTATCACTCACTTTTAGATAAGTTAAGATCCCTGTTAAAAGGGGACTAATAAATAATAGTAGCCAAATTTTTGTCTTTTTAATCTTATGGAATTCAGCCAAAAATAGTTTTAAATTTAGCATTATTTATCCACATCCCTTCTTACAAAATCAAATGTTGCTAACAAAATTAGTAAAATCCCAACTGTAGCCCCTAACAGTGTAGTTGTATTTGATTTACTAGCAAGTAAGGGTAATTTCCATATAATCCAATCTGGCAAGGATTCTGAGAATAGTGCTAATACTGTACCTAATACCCCCACTATTAATGTGATTCCTTGATTTTTATAAACAATGGATAACCATAATTGTAATGCTAAAACTGGTAAAGCAGAAAAGTATGGGAAAAAACTAATCTTTATTACTTCTGACCATGGAATAGAATATCCGAACTCTAATTCTATACCTAAAAAAAGACTGCCTATAAAGAGAATGAAACAAGATACAAATAATAAACTAAAACTTAATATAAATTTAGCTGTAAATATTTTTCTTTTTTCTATTGGTAGTATTAAAAGGTGTTTCCAAGAAGTAGAGCTGTGTTCTAAATGAGCTATTATAGAAGTAATAATTGTAATCCCTAATAGTATTGCTGGAAGGGAAAGAGACTGAATATTTGAAAGTAGTCCTCCCCACAAATTATTTTTATACTTTTCTATTAAGATATCGTACCTTAAACTGAAATTTATTGCTTGGAGTACAATAACCCCTATCGGGGCTATCATTATTAAAAACCAAACCCACTTACGCTTTAATTTAAGAAATTCAGATGCTAAGAGGGATTTGTACATCGTTTTGTTCCTCCTTCACGATGTTTAGGAAAATATCTTCAAGTGAATTTTTTTCTTCTTCAATACGGAATACAGATATATCATTTGCTACTAAAGTTTTCACAATCGTAGCTATAGCTGTATTATTAGTATTAGATATAACAATTTTATCCTTTTCCATCACTGACGGTATTCCACTAGCAAGAATGATTTTCAATGTTTCTTTAGGTTTATCAACTAAAAGCTTAATTGAATTCTGTGAGTGCTGCCGTAAAATTTCAATTTTATCTTGAAAAATGAGCCTACCCTTTGAAATAATCCCAACATATGTAGCCATCTGGTCTATTTCACTTAATAAATGACTTGAAACTAGTATAGTAATGCCTCTCTCCTTAGCAAGGCTCTTTATTAATTCACGCATTTCATGTATCCCTTGGGGATCAAGGCCATTTGTCGGTTCATCTAAAATTAATAATCTAGGATCACCAAGTAGTGCAATGGCAAGGCCAAGACGTTGTTTCATGCCTAAAGAGTATTCTTTAACTTTTTGGTGTGCTGCGTTCTGCAGTCCGACAGTTTTTAAAACAGCATGTACTTTTTCTTTTGGTATATTTCTTAAAATTCTATAAACTTCTAGATTTTCAATTGCGTTGAGATGTGCATAATAAGAAGGATTTTCTACTAGCGCTCCAACATCAGATAAAATAGATAAACGATTTTTATTTAAATCTTTGCCGAAAATTGTAATATTACCTTCAGTCGCTTTAATTAGGCCTAATAACATTCTAATGCTAGTTGTCTTTCCAGCACCATTGGGTCCTAAAAATCCATAAATTTCACCTTCAGGAATTTTTAGATTCACACCACTAACTACACTACTATTTTTATATTTTTTAGTTAGATTATTTGTTTCAACAATATATTTCATATCAACACCACCTTACATATAGTATATTTCACGAAGGTTAAATTAAATTTCTAAAGAGTTTAAAAATTGTTTAAATTACTGTATTTTTAAATATATAGAAATTATTATGTAGTTAAAGGAAATTGATTTAAATTCCAATTAGAAGGTGAAAAAATGAGACATATTGTTTACATCGAAGATGACATTGAAATAGGTAAAGAAATTAAATTAGGGTTGGAAAAACAATCTTACAGGGTTTCTTGGTTTCTTTCAGAAAAAGAAAGTTATGAAGCTATTAAAACAGCTGACATCATTATCTTAGATGTTATGCTTCCAGGATTAGATGGTTTTACACTCGGGCAAAGATTTAAAAAAGGTTATCCAGATATTCCAATAATTTTAGTTACTGCACGTACTACATTAGATGATAAATTACAGGGATTAGTATTCGCTGATGATTATTTAACAAAGCCATTTCATTTCAAAGAATTATTAGCAAGAATAGAAGTTTTATTGAGACGGTATAATAGACTAGAAGATTCCATCCAAACAATTAAACATCTTCAAGTTTCTACGAAGGAATCTCGAATTATCAATACGATAACGGATAAAGAGATTGATTTGTCTGGAAAACAACATCAAATTTTTTTCTATTTAATGCGTCACTTAAATCAAACGTTAACAAAACAGCAAATCTTTGAAGATATATGGAATGATTCTTATATAGAAGGAGATAAAACACTCATGGTTCATATTCGATATTTGAGAGAAAGAATTGAACAAAACCCGAGCAAACCCACAATTATTGAAACGATACGTGGAATAGGATATCGATTAAAAGGATGAAAAATAGTACATCTTTACAAAAAAAATATCTTCTTATCATTTTAATTGCTATAGTTTTAATTCCTATTACATTCCCTTTAATTTCAGGAATCTTTACATTTTCATGGATGAAATTGAGTAATTCAGAACCTTACTATGATAAAGAAAAGATAGAAAAAATTTGGAACGAGAAAGCGATTTTATTAAGTGAAGGACAGCCTGAAGATATAAAAAAAGTGTTTCGTTCAGTACAAAAAAGCTACCCAAAAGCGTCCATGTTTTGGGTTGATAGCCAAGGGAAATCTCATTTTCCAATTTCAAAGCAACCAGATATACCGACCTATTGGACAGTAGACTATATTATAGATTTTATGAAAAATAGAAACAGTGGAAATTTATATACTGTAGTGAATCACTTAGGAAAAGATAAAAAAGAAGCTTTTATGATAATTCAGATTCCCAAAAAGTATACGGATTATCCTGTACTCCGAATGCAGGAAAAATACGGTACTATTTTTCTTATAGTAGTACTATTGGTTTTAGTAACTTTTATAATTTTTTCATGGATGTTCTTTCGTGATATCAACACTAGGTTAGTCCGATTACAAGAAGCAATGCAAATTACAAAAAAACAATCTATCCCTAAACAGATTACGTTATCAAAAATGGATGAAATCGGCTTGTTAGAGCAAAGTTTTAATAGTATGGTTCAAATTATAGAGGAAAGTCGTGTAAAAGAACGTGAAGAGGAAAAATTTAGAAAAGAGTTAATTGCTAATCTTTCTCATGATTTAAGAACGCCTTTAATGGTGCTACGCACTCAAATTAATTCTTTAGAAAAAGAACCGTTATCAGTTGAAGGAAGAAAAATGATATTGATAATTGATCATAAAATTAATTATATCTCTGATCTTTTAGATAATTTGTTCTCGTATTCTATGTTAACATCAAAAAGATATCCATTTAATCCTAGTAGTGTAAATGTAACTCCTTTATTAAGAAAAATTATAGCCTCTTGGTACAATACATTAGAAGAAAAAGGATTTTATATCGATATTGAAATCCCAGAACAAAATTTCTTTTGGAATATTGATGTAAATTGGTTCCAAAGAATCATGGATAACATTATACAAAACGTAATTCGACACGCAGCCGATGGAAAGTTTATTGGTATACATATTAACATAAAAAATAATAAAGAAGTAATTTCAATTGTTGACCACGGCCCAGGAATTCAAAATGGCGATCCTTCTAATAAAGGAGCTGAAATCGGTTTATCTACCATTTCGCTTATGGCAAAGGAAATGCACTTAAGTTGGAATATTACCTCCGACCAATATGGAACTACATTCTCAATCACAAAGAGTTAAAAACCTAAGTCAATCAGCATGATTTATGCTTGTTAGGGTTACTATAGGGCGTCGCCGCATAATCCATCAAGCCATAATATTTTTATAGCCATATAACAAAAAAGCGCTATACTTTCTGTAGAATCATAGGTGGTCTGACCCCATTTGGTGAGACAAAGAAAAAACACCTAGACAACATGTTTCCTATAAGCTATAGGTGACATGTTATCTAATTTTCTCTGAATCCGTTCATTATTATAGTAGTGGATGTATTCATCCACAGTTTGTATTATACTAGCATTATTCGATTGTTTTATATTTTGCGCATAGAATCCTTCGGATTTCAAGTGAGAATGAAAGGATTCTATGAGGGCATTATCATGGCAGTTTCCTGTACGAGACATGCTTGTGATAATGCCTTTTTCTTTGGCATATGTTTGAAATTGTTTTGATGTATACACCTTTCCTTGATCCGAATGTAAAATCGTATCAATCACATTTCGCTTTCTTAAAGCCTCTTTTAGAGTATCTAATACAAGAGAAACATCCTGTGTCTCACCTATTTTATAACTTATAATTTCATTGTTAAACCCATCTATAATAGATGAAAAATAAAGAGTCTTATTGCCGAACATCAAATACGTGATATCCGTGAACCATTTTTCATTAGGCTTGGTAGCTTTAAATCTTCGTTGTATTCTATTTTTAGCTACCACTGGTTCATGACCGAGTACAAATATCTTTTTCTTTTTTCTAACCCGAGATAATACGTTGTATTTTCTCATGATACGTAATACTTTTTTATGATTGATTACGATGTTAAATTGATTACGTAGACAAGCTGTAACCCGACGATATCCATACCGATATTTTTGATGTTGACATATTTCTATTACGGTTTTTTCTTCATGATTAGTTACTGTTTTCTCCTGCTTTTTCCAACAATAATAAGTAGCACGTGAAATATCAAATATGGAACAGAGTTCTGCAATTGTAAAAATTGATTGCCATTCCTTTATCATTTTCATTATTTCTTCTTTTCCTCCCACCTCCTTAAAATTTCTTGGCACTTTTCCAGCAATATAATCTTTGCCTTTAAATAACGTATTTCTAATTCTTTTTGTTCAAGTTCTGTTAACTTTTTTAAGCCTTTTCCATGTACAGATTGTCTTCCAATAGATTGTTCAAACCGATAGGTTTCGCCTTCACGATACCATTTCATCCAAGTTTTAATTTGAGCCACATGTTTAATCCCTAAGGCATCCATAATTTCTTTATTTTTGAATCCTTAGTGTTTCATTTCAACTACTTTCCACTTTATTTCGGCGGGATAATGCGTCTTTTTCCCCATACGAAAAACACCTCCATTAAAATCATAACTGATACTTACGATTTAGAGAGGTGTTTTTTATCGTCTCATTCTCAGGGTTCACTCCAAAACAAAAAGAATAGTGTTTTTTTAATTTTATAGATACAAATTTATAAAGTTGATTTGTATAGGGATATCTCTGGAAATATAGGGTGTTAAAACCTCTAACCGTTGACGTATATATATTACTAATGTAATATATATATTACAAAGGAAACAAATGTATTGGAGGCTTCTAATATGCTTACCAAAGTAAAGCGAATTCGACTTGAAAAGGGTATGACACAGGGGGAATTAGCAAAATTAACAAATGTAAGTAGACAGACAATCGGTCTAATAGAAAAAGGCGAATACAACCCATCTTTGAAATTATGTATTGAAATTTGCAA
>NZ_KB895741.1:0-13496 GCF_000374965.1 Bacillus sp. 95MFCvi2.1
TACTGCATTCCCTTATTGTATGTATGCTATATTTCTATTTTTCTTTTTCCGACATTAGAATTCATTTCCAAATCACTTAAGTTATGACACTAATTACTTGGTTTTTTCCCTTTTCTGGGGGCCCGTCCTACACTTTCGCAGCATAAATGTATAGGACTCAGTGGATTACTTCCAAAATTGATACCATTTCTTTTCATTACTTGCCGCAACTATCTGTTTTACCTCTTGAAGCTCTCGCATAACAGTCATAACGGCTTGATCACGATCAATAACCTGTTGTTTTTCTATAGCACTGGAATAATCTAATAATTTTTGTTGTGATTCCAATAAACTTGTTAGTTTAGTTATTTGTTCATTTTGATTCTGTAGTTGTTTTTGTTGTAACTCCACTGTATCTTTTAATTCTTTCAGTAATACTTTCAAATCATCAGATCCAGGAGTTATAACAGTCATATCTGTATTCTTAACTGTTAATCCTTCCTCTTCTAAAAGAAGTTTACAAGCATCCTCTAGTGTAACTTGCGGCATACTTTTTAATTCTACTAATCTTTGTAACAACCTAACATCATAATCATCAAAAATAACCCGTTCTCGTTCATCTCTTTTAAAGGCATAACAGTTATAACCCTCAATTAATAAGTAGTATTTTTTAACCGTAGAAGGTGATACTTTTAACCTCTTTGCAACTTGGGATACATTTTCATAAATTATAGGAGCCATAAATAGTCATAACCTCCTTTTTAATATCCCAAATTCGTTATAACAGTTATAACTCCTCTATCTTAACACTTTAAATCCAATCTACCCTTTCCATCGCCTAATTCTCTATGCATAATATTCATTGTATCCTATACTTGCTGATAGATAACTTTAAACTCTTGACCAATCACATAGTCCGCGCATTTTCCTGGCTCATGATTTTTCAGCATATAAGCCAAGACTTCCTGTCCTCGCTCATGGGATTCCCCTAATAACTCTTTAATGACGAAACATATAAAACGCTTTGGTGAGTATAGGATTGATTTACAAAACATACCGCAATCAATAGAAAAGAGTATACCTGTATAAAAATTAAATTAATCATTTTATTGGAATTAAATCCAATCTAGGACCCATTTTTACATGTAGCTCAGCTGAACCTCCTTATAAAGTACAGTTTCTTACATAATTTCACGTACTATATTTAATTGAGAAAACAAAACCCAGAAATAGAAGATATTCTAACAAACCCAACCAATATAAAACACCTAGAAATCCAACTACAGCATACCCCTAAAAAACGTAGCACACAGATATAATAGAAATATGTATTGGCAGAGTGGACAAAGTAAAATTAACCGGTATTAAGTACGATTATGTTTGTAGGACTCGTATTCTTTTTCCTATATAATAGCGCCTGTAGACGTTCTGCTGCTTCTGGAACAATTACTTTAATGCAGTGTATATATTTCTCCATTTGTTCCGTTTTACTCTTCATAGCATAGTTAAAAAGCATCGCCAAAGTAGACAGTCCTGTTTGCCTTAGACTTCCTTTTCCGATTACATGGATATATATTTGTTTTGATTTCTTTAACACGCTGTTTAACGTGCTTCTTGGTATTTGTAGCACTTCGCACAATTCCTTTTGAGTAAAGTATACAAATCCTTTTTCTATGTTCTTTTGCACCTTTAAGAAGCCAATGATATCTTGTTCCCATTCGTACCAATGACTACGTACACGATCCTCACGAGCTTTCTTATGTTTATACCAGTACTGTGACGGTGCAACTCCTGAATATGTTGCTTCTCCATCTGCCCAAATTTCTAAAATGTGATTAATAAACTCTTTACTTGCACCTTTATATTTACCTGAGAAGGAACTACGAATAGCCTTTTGAATGCTTGCATTTTTCAAAGGGCTGTTTAAATTCGTATTAAATTCATCTAACAAGTTATAGGCTTCCTCTTCAGTCTTTCCGGATGAATAGCATGCCAAAGCGAGCGTAAATAAAGCATTATCACGCCCAATTACACCTTTTTGACCTTTAATATGTGTGCATGACAGTACCTTTTGCACCCATCCTTCAGTAATTTGTGTTGTACGACTTGGTTTATTTGAAAGTACTTTAAATAAACTCCTGCGGTGGCCAATGTCTTGATCTTTAGACCATTCAATTAAATGAGCTAAATTACATGTACTGTCTGCATCCATCCATACTACATTCTCTTCGTTAGGCATACGGAAGAATCCGAAGTCATTACATGTTAAATCAACACCAGGTAATTGTTCATTTAACGCCCTCCTGATGTTCTCGCTGATTCGCTTCGCACTACGTAATCCACGGAAATCGTTCTTATTTGAAATGAATAATGGATTATCTAGCACGAAATAAGCCTGGTATCCTTTCGGGCTTTCTAGAATGACTGTAGGCATTCCTAATCGGTTGTCCATCGCGGCCAACACAATTTCTCCTGGAGTAACGTCCTTTGTATCGATATCTACAGTGAAGCAATTGATCTGCTTTAGGTTTCGTTCTTCATGCCCTTGAATTACTTTTCTGTTTCTATCAAAATACGTTCCTACTCTAAATACATTCGGAGTCCAGTGCGTTGCTTGTCCAATATGGTCCAGCACTGCTTCTTGAGAAGTTAATACGACTCCTTTTGTTCCATAATCATGAGTGAGATCTTCTTTTGTACGTGTAATAAACACAAATCTGTCGTTCATCTTGATACTAGTATCCTGAGAGTCTAACATGGCAACGCTAGCTCTAGAATTCTTATATTTATATTTTCGTAGCCCATTATGTAAAATCAATTCGATTGCTTGCTGCGCTTTATCCATGTTGAATCTCCTTTCCACTAGATTTTTGACAATAAAAAAAGGTGAGCAGTTATAACACTGCTCACCTTGAAAATTCCCTAAAAAGTATATAAAAACAGAATTTTTCCATATTTAAACGTAATTTTATCGTACTTAAATAAGGGTTTCTATCTTTACAATCCAGCACTAATTAACTATACTAAATACAGATATTTTTATATCTCTAATAACATAGTTCACTAGAACGGGCGGAGAATTTTACAGACTGATGGTGCAGTGTGTAAATGGAATACAAGATGTTGACAGCAAATTGTATTCACCGGGGAGTAAAGTTATTGACGTAACTCTACTCTTTCTGTCAGATTGAGACCTGAGAAATCTCGATTAGACAGCCGTTCTTTTTTATTTGTTTTTGTAAATTATTTATCGAATATGCTTTATCAAATTGAATCATTTTTTGTAGAAAAACTTGTTGTTTCTTACGTTACAGCAAGTTTTTTTGTTTGTAAATAAAGAAATCTCAACTCCAAACTACGTATAAGTAGAAAAGTAGAACTACGAAAAAGTGTAAATTTCTACTTTTCTACCTAGAATCGAAAGTTGGTATACCTTTTCTAACTTTCGCATAAGTAGAAATGTAGAATTTTGCACTCATATTTTTAACGTGATCTTCTTAAAAAATGCAATTAACCCTTAATTACCAGTGTATATCGAAGACATCAAAAAACTACGCATAAGTAGAAATGTAGAATTTTCTACCTGCAAAATCACGACTTATATAAACTACGTATAAGTAGAAAAGTAGAAAAGTATACCGAAAAATCTTACGCTAAAGTATACTTTTCTACTCTTTCGATAAATCCGTTTGAAAAACATAAACTTTTCTACGGTATACTGTTGCGAATATTGTATGTAGATGTTACATTTTACTCAAAGGTATACTTATTCGGAGTTTTATGGAGGAATGTCGAAAATGACTAGACCAGCAACTACATACGTAATCGGTAACTTTAAAGGTGGAGTTGGAAAAACAAAAACAGCTACAATGTTGGCTTATGAAGCAGCTACAGTATTTAATGAGAAATGTCTTTTAGTGGATATGGACCCTCAGGGTAACGCTACAAGAGTCCTTGCTAAAACAGGTGACATTGAACAAATAGACAAGTCTATTACAGATGCATTTCTAAATCAAAATTTAGAGAATGAGATTATTCCAGTAATTGAGAATTTGGACATCGTTCCATCTAATACCTCATTTAGAAAACTATCAAAAATCTTATTTGATATGTTCCCTGAAGATGAACTTGCACAGATTACAAATTTAAAAAAATTACTAGAACCATTAAAAGATAAATATGACCGTATTTACATTGATGTACCACCAACAATCAGTGACTACTCAGATAACGCTATGATAGCAGCCGATTATTGTATCATCGTTCTACAAACACAAGAATTATCTTTAGAAGGCGCTCAAACATACATCGCTTATATGCAATTCTTAGCAGAAACATATGACGCCGATTTACAAGTTTTAGGGATTATCCCAATGATGTTACATCAAGGCAAACGAGTGGATAATAAAGTATTACAACAAGCTCAAGAAATGTATGGTGGAAACGTCCTAGATACAATCGTTAGATATCAAGAACGTCTTAAAGTTTATGATATCGAAGGAATTCATAAAACAATTAACGTTAGTGGAAATGTTGATATGTGGGATGAAAAGGCCCACCAACTATTCATTGATGTTCTTAGCGAACTTAATGAACATGAAAACTATTTTGCTACTATTAATGCTTAAGGAGGAGGCTCATAATGTCTAAAGCACCATTTCAACCTATAGTCACAACACCTGGAGGCAAAAACACTTTAAATGACAAAGGTGTGGAGATAAAAGGAACAAACGATTTTGGCCGTAATAATGAGCCTGTTAAGAAAAAGGTTATGACTCCTATCATTAATAAAGGAAAAATACCTGCACCTGAGAAACCAGATCAACGTTTAGTTCCATCTAAAACAGCTAAAATTTCACCAGCTGTTTTGTTAAAACTAAATACTCTTAAACCATTTATAAAAGAACAAGAAAGTATGGATAAAGCATCGATTAACAGCATTATCGATATGCTTCTTGAAAGCTATGTAAATACTAAGCTAACAACTCGACAGTCTGAAGGATATAAAGGAATGTACAAGCACCTTTATGAGATGTTGGAGAAAAAATAAGACACGGCAAGCCGTTAGAGATATTTATAATCTTTAACGGCTTTTTATATAGAAATATCCCTAATTATTAGTGAAAAGAAAATAAATCCATATCTTCACATGGTTTATATTGGGTTTTTTTACACTTATGACCTAATATGTTATTTAACTGTGCTATACTCTTGGTAACAATATTCCATAGGAGGATGATTATCATTAACATGCTTTTAGGTATTATTGGAGCAATTCTTTTACTCGTTTTTGTTGTCCACCCAGGTGTCCCAGATAAACGTGTCCCTCTAAAAAATAAACTAGCAGTAATCTTTCCATTGATTGTTATAGCCGGTCTAATTTCCTTGTATATATAGCTGCAACAAGCCTTTAACAAGCAACATTAAGATAGGTAGAAAAGTAGAAATGTATGCTTTTCTACCTATGCGTAATTTATAATTTTTCATTCACCAGAACTTCCACCAAGGCTTTTTATTCTCTTTTGCAGCTGCAATTTCTTCACGATATTCCTGCATTAATTTCTTCGCCTCTTGGATCTCGCGTAATGTTTTCATAAGATTTTCGTCTCGTGCTTCTAATCGTTTTTCAACTCGTTCATTATGTTGCTCTATACTTTCTTCAATCTGCTTGTTTCTTTTCTCTGCCTGTTCGCTTAATCTTTTTTCCATTTCTAACATGCTTCGATTCATTTCTTGCGTCATAACGTTATACTGTTGCTGGAGTTGTTGTTGAATGTGGAATGGGATTATATCCGTTTCTTGGGATCCCTCTGTCTTCGCATTTGTATCAACGCTTTCTAATTGTTGAGCACTTAGCTTCGCTGCCTTTTCTAGCGTCATACCGTCATGCTTACTTAACTCAATTAATTTCTCAAGCACCATAACGTCATACTCTGTGTATTCTCTTCTGCCACGCTTATCTTTTTTGACTGTATATCCCTCTCGTTGCAACACTTCCATGTATTTTCTGGTTCTGGTGCAAAGTTTTTTAAAATAAGCTAAGCTTTGGCAAAACAGAGCGAGGGGAGTCACAGATGAGATACGGTTCTGGTGCAAAAACTTTGAAGTATATGAAAATGGCCTATCAAACTTGGACATACTGATAGTACTACTCTATAAAAGGTGCGTGATCAGTATGGAAAAGGAGAATATATTTAAGTAGACACATTATCAACCAGACATCATCTTATTAACTGTACGTTGGTACCTACGGTACAACTTAAGCTTTCATGATTTGGTGGAAATGATGGAAGAACAAGGTTTCTCCCTGGCTCATACAACTATTATGCGATGGGTACATCAATATGGGCCGGAGTTTGATAAACAAATTCGACGTCATCTCAAACAAACAAATAACTCATGGAGAGTGGACAAAACATATATAAAAGTAAAAGGACAATGGAGGTATTTATATCGTACCGTTGATTTTGAAGGAAATACGATTGATTTTTATTTGAGTAAATCTAGAAATCATACGGATGCAAAGCGATTCTTCAAGAAAGCTTTGTGGTCTTTTCATGTCTTAAAACCTCGTATCATCACGGTTGATAAGAACCCTGTTTATCCAATCGCTATCGAACAGTTGAAGAAAGAAAAAAGGATACCAATAGGCACCCAAATCCGAAGGATAAAATATTTAAATAACATAGTGGACAAGATTATCGTTTTATTAAAAAACGTATACGCTCTATGTTGGGATTTAAATCATACAAAACATCAGCCTCTATATTGAGTGGTGTAGAAGCGATGCATATCATTAAAAAGGCCAACTTATTTTACGGGACAAGTCTGTCCAAAATGAAATGAAGTTTATTCATCAACTATTCGGAATGGCTGCATAAGAATAGATTCCATTAGGAATTTATATACCTCTTTCAAATAAATGCAATCTTTGCACCGGAACCACTTTTTGTATTTTAACAATAGACATTGTAATCAATCCTTAATTAATAAATTTCATATTCATCTAATATATCTTTCAGTTCAAACCAATCATCATCTGAAAAAACATTATCGAGTTTGGATAACTTAAATTTCACTTTCTGTGCAAAAATAAAAATGCTATCAGCCAATTTTATTAATTGGTCATCTTCTAACCTATATAGCGTATCTCCATATAAATATTGCCAGACATATTCTGTTACTTCCATATCTTGTTCAGGCGAGTTCTCTATACATTCTATAATATAAACAAAATCTTCTTTTATCTTTTCATACACTTCTTCTAATACTAATTTTTTTGGTATCTTGATTTGATTTTCCGATAATGATTTTATTAATTTTTCCTTCTGTTTTTTACTCAAGCTATCGCTATTAAACTTGGTTTTTAAATCAAGTAATCGGTCATATTCTGTATTCATTATTTTTATGATTTTCTTCTGATTAACTCTAAGGAAATCAATATCATTATCAGTGTAAATTCCGTCTGTATTGATCCTTCTAATTAGGCTATTTATATTCTTGCCAATATAATTTATTTCTTTAGTTAAATCTCTATAAGCTTTCATATCCACTTCAAGTTTGAAATGTGATTTTACTGAATCAATAACAAATGCTGAAACATTTTTATATCCAAAATCTATAGATTTATTTTTAATAAATTCTTTTTCATCTTTAAACAATTGAATTTCCAGTCTTTCCTTTTTTCTATTTTCTCTCAATTTCATTTCTCCTTTCATTAAAAATCGAGCGAAGCGACAACAAATTTATAAGGTATTTACATCGTAAATACCTTATAAAAATTTGTAAAGGTTGTAGGAAACTCCTACCAAGTCAAAACGAACGTTTTGGGGTTTGCCCGGGCAAACCCGTAGCTTGCCCTTTGCTAAAACCTCAATATTTCCTCCTCAAAATCATACCATCTTTTCCAGTTATATGGCATAATATGTTAAACATTTCATAAGGAAGTTGGTATGTAAATGGGGAATGGTATTCCGTAAGGTTATAAACCTAAAGAACGACACAGATATGACATTAGAAAATGCCACAAAGCAAATTGTATTATGGCATCAAGGTGTTGAAGTGTTGCCGTTGGATCGACATGAAGTTGAGCGCTATGAAGAACCGGATTTCAACGGTTCTGGTGCAAAGATAAAATAAAAGAGAATATAGCGCATATATATAGAGCGGAATTGTATTTTATGCTGTTAGCCCAAATAATTGATGGATGAATTCTTTCTAATTTTGGACAGACTGATTGATATTATGGTTCAGTTGCAAAGCTTTTGAAAGTAAGCTAAACTTTTGCAAAACAAAGTGAGGAGAATCATAAATGGGATATTTTAAAGGAAAACAATTCAGGAAAGATATTATTTTGGTAGCCGTCGGCTACTACTGTCGTTTTTCTTTAAGTTATCGAGATGTATCTGAAATTCTGAAAGAACGTGGTGTATCGGTTCATCCCACAACCATCATGCGATGGGTTCATGAATATGGAAATCTCATTTATCAGATTTGGAAAAAGAAAAACAAATCTGCGCAGCTATCTTGGCATCTGGATGAAACCTATATCAAAGTTAAAGGGGAATGGCGTTATCTCTATCGTGCAATTGATACAGATGGACACACACTGGACATTCAACTCCGGAAAAAACGAGATCATCAGGCTGCCTATACCTTTATGAAAAGATTGGTGAAAACGTTCGGAGAACCAACAGTTCTCACAACAGACAAGGCTCCAGCGTTACTTTGCGCGTTTAAAAAATTAAGAGAAAACAACTTTTATAAACACACAACCCATTGTACAATCAAACATTTAAATAATCTTATCGAACAGGACCATAGGCATGTAAAGCGACGCTTTACCAAATCTGCAGGATTTCAAAACCTTCTCCATGCTTCACGTACCTTGAAAGGAATCGAAACGATTCATGCCATATATAAACGAAAACGCAGTTTGCCACCAAACTGCGTCTTTTCAACATACAATGAATTACAAAAACTACTTGCAATTGTATAAAATTCATTTGTAATCACCCCAATTCTTTATCTGTTAAGAAACTTTGCAACAGAACCAGCGAACTTTAACGCTCTCTGTGATACCTTCCTTCATCGTTAAATAAAGAATCTGCAATGATGGAAACGATACCTTTAAACTTCTGGAACGAAAACCAAGTGTCAAACTGAAAACAAGACTGAAAGACCATACGAATTTCGTACCAACCGTAGGGACTATGGGGTAGCCTTCTAAATAACTAGCGGTTACGCTGGTGTTCGTAGGAATCCCACACTTCAAGCTTAGCTAAGTAGGGGTAGTTCAATCATAATCATTAAGTTCACTTTTCTCATTTTAAAGTATTTTTACTTATTAGCTTGATAGCGATGTGGCGGTACGCCGATAAAAAATAAAACAAAAGGTAGAAAAGTATACATTTCTACTTTTCTACCTTTTCGTAGTTTATTGAAAATCATTCACCAGAACTTCCACCAAGGCTTTTTCTTCTCTTTTGCTGCTGCAATTTCCGCATGATATTCCTTCATTAATTGTTTTGTCTCCTGGATCTCTCTTAATGTTTTCATCAGATTCTCATCTCGTTCTTCCAATCGTTGTTCAATTCGTTTATTGGCTTGCTCAACTTGTTCATTTAACCTTTTCTCCATTTCCAACATGCTTTGATTCATTTCTTTCGCCATAACGCTGTATTGTTTCTGCAATTGTTGTTGAATATGAAATGGAATTAAATCCGCTTCCTTGGGCTCTTCTTCTTTGATTATACTTATACTTGGATTGATACTTTCTAATTGTTGCATAATAAGCTTCGCTGCTTTTTCAAGCGTTATACTGTCATGCTTACTAAGTTCAATTAACTTTTCTATCACCATAACGTCATGCTCTGTATATTCTCTCTTACCTTGTTTATTCTTCTTAATAATGTAGGATTCTCGTTGGAGGACTTCCACATACTTTCTTAGTGTGCTGTCGCTCACTTGCAAACGACTATAGACGTCTTTAGCGGTATAAATGATTTTCATATCCGACATAACGCTATAACACCTCCTAAAAGAAAATATTCCATAGCGCCTTATTAATTCCTTCAAGTAAAAAAATCTTAATAATTTGTACTTTCATTTATAGGATGCGAGCATAATCATGATTAGTTCTTGTAAGTTTTTTGAAGAAAATAGGTTTGTTATAATTAATTTAGCAATATAGGGGTACAGCCGAGATACGTGAAAAAATAGGTCATAGGCTTACTTTTATTTCCAACCTGATTTTAAATCGAGTTTTTTATCTATTGTAGCTTTGAAATAAAGTTTGATTAAAGAGGATTCTTCCTTAGCAGATTTATGTTTGGGTTTTTATAAAAAAGTTCAATTATTTTCTACCTATGTTATTCAAGAATCGCGCCTTATTGTTGAAGAAATGACAATTACTATCGAGTATTTCTTAATGATATTTATTGTATTTTATCTTTGGAATGTGCAATATTATCAATTCTCATTCAAATGATAGATTAGTTGCACAACGCCAGAGGAGAACGTTCTTGTATTAACCATTTTTAAATTCAACCTCTGCTTTATATCAATAAACAACGGTTTTCCTTCTCCCAAAATAACAGGGTGAACAGATAATCTAAATTCATCCACAAGCCCTAAGCTGATAAATGTTGTAATTAGACTTGCTCCGCCATATAGCCAAATGTCTTTACCAGACTTTTTCTTTAATTTATTTACTTCTTCAAGAATATTATCATTTATGAATATTGCTTTATTATCAATCCCTTTTTGTGTTCTAGAAAACACATATTTTTCTTTACTGTGAACTAATTCCCAAAGTTCTTTTTCAGCTTTGGTACCTTCAATTCCTGGAGTAAATTGTCCCCATAAATCGTAGCTTTTTCTTCCATATAAAATAGTATCAATTTGATTTAAGAAATCAATAAACCCCATCTCAGAGTCCATGATACACCAATCAACTTCCCCATTTTTCCCTTCAATAAAACCATCTAAAGTAACTGCTAAATCTAAAATTATTCTTCTTTGTCTTACGTTATTGGACATAACTCTTCCTCCCCTTAATCATTTATATATTGTTTCTCCCGCCAAGTTTTTTTAAAATCCACACTATTAGTTTTATAAAAATCCTTCGTATGTCTAATCTTTTATTTTTTAACTTATTATCATACACCCTAATCATACAATTGGAACAAAGTGTTTTCAGTAACTAACTAATGGATGATTAGGGTTAACCCATAATAGACAATGGCAAGCTCTTTATTATAAACAGACGTAACGAAACCTAGTTATAAGTTCAATAGGTTTCGTTTGGAAATAAAAGTAAGCCTATGACTCAAAATTACACGTATCTCGGCTGTACCCCATATATGTAGGGGATCTAGTTCCTGGGGAAAAAATTACTTTCTGAAGACGCCGAAGCAGTCTTTGAAGGCCGAGGGTATCAATTATTAGAAACAAAATATATAAGATCTCAAACGCCTATATGTTCCTTGAAAACAAGATATCATATGAGGTTCGATAGACTAACTCACGCTATCGGTAAAATGATATGTGTCGTCAAGAACAAGACGCTAAAACATTTGGACACAAAACTAGCTGTACGGTATGGTCATAGTACAGTAGCTCACGAACCTATAAGGTCTGTCGTGAGAGTGGTGATGGCACACCGCAATCTTGCACGTCAGCGATACCAGAAATGGACTTCGCCTTTGGTAGCAAGAATCCCAATGGCTTTGCCAGCTTGTCCCTTTAGGGGGGAGTGTCAAATTGTAGCCTTCTATATAAGCGATTCCATCAGTGACTCCTTTTGGAATTTCTGCTGGTTTAGGTGGTTGCTCAGGAACAAAAACCTCAACATCTGCAGTATTATACGTACGTTTCACATCAACACAGAATTGCGTTTCTAATACGTCATGACTAAGTAAATAGTCTAGTGGACCTCATGATTTATACCGTCAAGATGATGCGTTGTAGCGCTATGCGTTCGCAACCCTGTTTCTACACTAACACCACAATCACATAGAATTTTAACAATCCGCTTCAAGTAATCACGTTTTTCGCATAGCGCTACAACGGATTCTCTAGGATAAGATACTGGTTTGATTGAAAAGCTAGGTGCCTCCTACACAATATCGATACCATTCCTCATAATATAGTGTTTAAATTGATCGAAGCGCTAGAGTGCTTTCTTAGAGTCAATACGTTTATACCCTTTTTTATTGAAATAGTAAATCTCTTCAAAATCATGCAATACATAAAATTATCTTTCTGCTCATTATGAAGACACGGAATTTACCTTCTAAGTACAAGGAAAGTACAATCCAAATGTACAATTATCTGTCAAAGTGTTATTTTATTAAAATGTGGTATGTGAAATTTTATTTATAGTCCTCCAAAAAACATTTATACTTTCCTTAGAAACACACTATAATAAACAACCTAGTTTCTCTAGTGACAATGTTGCTGCCCTAGTCCACGAGATATATAAGAAAGGAAAACAGCAACACGTTAATGTTTTTGATTATATTTATTTTAACGTATAAAATCTGCAAAATGACGGCAGCTCCCTATACAAATAAAACAAAAGGGTTCGTCACTTGTTCTTGTAAAAACCCTTTTATAATCAAATTTTTTCAATGATTCATTTTAAAAATAATGTACTCTTCAAAATCAAGAGTTCATACTGCAGAATACAGCTTATTTTACATATCAACTTTGTAATATAGGCGCTCATTAGAAAAATAAAAACATTGCTCATTCTTAGAGCAATGTTTCTCTTAAAATCGACTATGAATCTAATAAAACCTCAATCTTTTCAAGAAACCCGTCATGCAACACTAGTCACTATACATATTCTTTATCAACAAGTGTTGCAATGTATATGTATGCTATATTCCACAAAAAAAGTACAAAATTATTCTTTTTATAAATAAAAAGAACAGTACAAATTGCAACTTAAAGTAATTGGTACTGTTTCTTATTCATGTCTTATTCTTTAGACAATTTATATCTCAATTTTAAGATGCAGGTACTAATTTCCATACAACTTTTTCTGTACTTAAAGTAGCAGTTGTCCAAGTCCTACCCCACTCTACCGTGTGATAACTCAAGTATCTATTATCTTCTGCCTGAATTGTATATCCACCATCCACAGGACGAATAGTCCAATAACTGGCGAATTGTTCGTTATTAATAGAGGGCCATAAATCTTTTGTAAACCAGGTAGAAGCATTATGCGATATAATTTTCACAAACATCTCAATACGATATTTTTTATTTTCCTCAGAATAATGTAATTTTACAGGGTCACCAGGTGCACTGAATTGAAAGTGCTGCATATTCATAATTGAGCTATACCATGGAAAATATAACCCTATATTGGGATTGTCCGCTCGAGCTATATAATAATTTTTACTCGTATCAATCCTATCTCCTACTTCGTTTACTGAATCAGATGATACAGATGCACTTGCTTTCTCTATTGGCAAAAATCCTAAAAACGTAACCAAAACGAGGAAAGA
>NZ_KB895742.1:0-13135 GCF_000374965.1 Bacillus sp. 95MFCvi2.1
AGAAAGGCTTTCTTGCGCTGCTGTCGTCACTACGATTTGGATCCCTGCATCTTCAATCATGTATTGTAACCGTGATTTCGGATACAACGGATCTAGAACGACATAGGCCCCGCCAGCTTTTAATATGCCAAGTAAACTTGACATGAGCTCAGCCGATCTCGGGAGGTAGACACCCACAACTGATTCAGGACCAACCCCTTTTCTCTGCAAAACATGTGCCAACTGATTTGCCCGCGTATCCAGTTCACCGTAGGTCCACTCTCTCATTTGATCGACCACTGCAATCGCATCGGGACGTCGTGCTACTTTGTCCTCAAATCTGTCGCAAATAAGACCCTCTTGGGACATTTCCATTGCAGTGTCATTCCATGTCTCTAATAACAAATCACGCTCAAATTCGGAGAGCATACTCAAACTATTCAACGGTTTTTGTGGATGATGAGAAACTTCATGTAGCCAGTTCTCAAAATGTCCTGCCATTCGTTCGATGGTTGTAACATCAAATAAATCCTTATTGTATTCAAAAGAGAAAATTAATCCTTCTTCCGCCTCGGCTGCCATTACACTTAAATCAAATTTTGCGATCGAATTATGGTTTTCTATCATTTCGATTCTTCTACCAGACAACACCGGAAGCTCTTGTTTCATATTTTGTAAGATGAACATCGTCTGGAAGATCGGAGAATGACTTGTACTCCGCTCAGGTTGCACAACTTCCACAATTTTTTCAAATGGAATATCTTGATATTCATACGCCTTCAATGCTTTTGTCCGCACCTGAGACAACAACTCTTGGAATGTCGGTGCGCCACTCAGATCAGCCCGATAAACCAACGTGTTGACGAAGAAACCGATTAATTCTTCAATCTCTCTGTAATTACGATTCGCAATTGGACTTCCGACGAGAATATCTTCTTGTCCTGTATAACGAGAAAGGAAGCTTTGATACGCAGCCAACAGAGTCATAAAGAGCGTCGCCCCTTCTTGACGACTGAGTTCGTTCAGTTTGTCGCGTAACGAACGTGACAGCAACACAGTGTGTGTCGATCCACGATGGGTTTGCACCGCAGGACGCGGGTGATCCATCGGCAGTTGTAGCACAGGAAGCTCACCAGACAATTCTTCCTGCCAATAGTGGAGTTGCTGTTCAAGCACTTCTTCCTTCAACCATCCCTTTTGCCATTGAGCAAAGTCCGCATATTGGATCGGTAATGGTTCAAGTTCTGCTACCTTCTCATCCGTTGCTTCCTCATAGAAAGCTATCCATTCTTCAAGTAGGACTCCCATCGACCATCCGTCCGAAACGATATGATGCAGGGTGCAGAGGAGGATCCATTCCTCTTCTCCCACTCGCAAGACGATTGTCCGAATCAGTGGGCCCTCTCCTAAGTCAAATGGCACTTCTGTTTCTTGCTGAATTAAACGATTAACTTCTGCGTCTCGCTCTTCCGGAGAAAGCATAGTTAAATCCATTTGAGGAAGGGACCGGAAAGCATACGGTTGAATCTGCTGCACAGGATGACCATCCATTTCATGGAACACAGTCCGTAAAGATTCATGACGCTCTATCAGCTGATTCCATCCCGTCTCCAATGCTTCAGGTACCCAATTTCCTGTAAGACGGCATACCATCGGCATATTATAAAGTGCACTATTAGGCGTGAATTGGTCAATAAACCACAGGCGCTGTTGGGCATAAGAGAGCGGAATGGCTTCTCCCCGTTCCATCGGCATAAGCGGTGGAATCTCTCGTTTTTTGTCCCCTTTACGCAACTGATCCAGTCGCTTCGCCAGTGCCTCCACCGTTGTAAACTCAAAAAGTTCACGCACCGGTAGTTCGATTTGGAAGACTTCTTGTAAACGTGAGACAACTTGGGTAGCGAGTAGCGAGTGGCCACCAAGCTCGAAGAAGGAATCCTGAACACCAATATTTTCTATGCCTAACACTTGACTCCATACCGATGCGACGAGCTCTTCCACTGGTGTTCGCGGTGAGACAATATTTACGCTCATGGGCTGTCCGTCCAATGCCAGTAAGGCTTTGCGATCGATTTTGCCATTCGGAGTGAGTGGCATCACTTCCATCTCGACAAAGTATGCCGGAATCATGTAATTCGGTAATTGCGTCTTGAGGTGCTCACGCCATTCTCCAGTGTCTCCTTCACCCACCACATAAGCTACTAACCGCTTGTCTCCAGGATGATCTTCCTTCACTAACACAACAGCCTCTTTCACAGATGAATGATCGTGTAGGAACGCTTCAATCTCTCCCAGCTCAATCCGGAATCCTCTGATTTTCACTTGGTTATCTATTCTTCCGATATACTCCACATTGCGATCATTCAGATACCTCACCAGGTCCCCCGTCCGATAGAGCCGTTCCCCTTCCTTAAATGGATGCGGAATAAAACGTTCAGCAGTTAACTCTGGACGATTGAAGTAACCACGTGCCAAGCCTACACCACCAAGGTAAAGTTCCCCAGCCACACCTATCGGTACCACCTGTTGGCTTTGATCTAGCACATACAATTCGGTATTATCAATCGGACGACCAATCGGAATAAGCAACGGTTCTTTTTCTAAATCACAATCATAGTAAGTGACATCTACAGTCGCTTCTGTAGGACCATACAAGTTGCTTAACTTCGTTTGCTGAGAATCATAAAACACACCCTTAAACCGGCGAACTTGTTCGGTATTTAACGCTTCTCCACTGGTAAAAACCTGACACAAAGACGATACGTCCTTTTTCGCTTTGAATTGTTCCATATAATCCAAGAAAGTAGATAACATCGACGGAACAAAGTGCATCGTGGTCACGCGATATCGCTCAATACACTCCTCAATCATTGCAGGATCCTTCTCGCCACCCGGTGGAAGTAAACAAACACGTGCTCCTACAAATGACCACCAAAATAATTCCCAGACAGAGACATCAAACGAAAACGGCGTTTTTTGAAGAATCGTATCCTGTTCAGATAATGGATAGTTTTTTTGCATCCACTGTAATCGGTTGATAACCGAGTGGTGTTCAATCATCACTCCCTTAGGATTCCCTGTCGAACCCGAAGTGTAAATGATATACGCCAAGTTGTTTGCTGTCACTCCGCTCACTGGTGCCAAGCTACTCTCTTTAGAAATCGCTGCTTGATCTCGATCCAAACAAATCGCTTGGATGCCTTCAGGCAACCAACCCTGTAACGCTTCCTTTGTTAAAAGCACTTGGATCTGCGAGTTCTCTAAAATGTATCTCAGGCGATTTTCAGGATAACTCGGATCCAGTGGGACATAAGCCCCACCTGCTTTGAGAATCCCTAAGAGACCAATAATCATTTCGGGTGAACGCTCGACACATATACCGACCAATGACTCAGGTCCTATATCCCGTTTCTGTAAATAATGTGCCAATTGGTTCGCTTTCTCGTTGAGTTCTTGATACGTCAGCTGTCCACCTTCATACACTATCGCCACCGCTCCAGGTGTACGCGCAACCTGCTGCTCAAACAGTTCGTGAATCATGCTCTCATGTGAATAAACTACGTCAGTGTCATTCCATTCTTCCAAGAGCTGCTTCTGTTCTGTGTCCGCTAGCATCGACAGCTTTGTAAATGATTCATCTGGATGATGAACAATTTCGTTCAACCAGTTTTCAAAATGCCCTGCCATACGTGCAATGGTTCTACTGTCAAATAAATCTGTATTGTATTCAAAAGAGACAAATAGACCTTCTTCCACCTCATAAGCGGTTAAACTCAAATCAAATTTCGCGATGGAAATATTACTTTCTATCATTTCCAAACTTCTCCCAGACAGCTCTATTCGTTCTTGTTTTATATTCTGTAGCGTAAACATGGTCTGGAAGATGGGCGAATGACTCGTACTCCGTTCAGGTTGTACAGCTTCTACCACTTTTTCAAACGGAATATCTTGATATTCATACGCTTTCAACGCCTTTTTCTTTATCTGAGACAAAATCTCCCGGAACGTCGGATTTCCACTGAGATCCGCTCGATAGACTAACGTATTAACAAAGAAGCCGATTAATCCCTCTACTCCTTTATGGTTCCGATTCGCAATCGGACTTCCGACAAGAATATCTTCTTGCCCCGTATAGCGAGCAAGAAAGCTCTGATATGCAGCCATTAAGGTCATGAATAAGGTAGATCCTTCTCGTCGACTTAAATCCTTCAATGAACTGAGTAGTGTGTGAGGAAGAATCACATGATACGTGTCCCCAGCGTACGTTTGCGTAACCGGTCGAGGGCGATCCACTGGCAGTTGTAGTATAGGAAGCTCACCGGACAATTCTTCCTGCCAATACGTAAGTTGTCGATCTAGCACTTCACCCTGCAACCACTGCCTTTGCCATTTCGCAAAGTCTGCATATTGAATCGATAGCGAACTTAGTCCAGCAGGCTTCCCACTCATTTCTTCCTCATAGAAGGCAAGCAATTCATTGATCAATATGCCGATGGACCACGCATCAGAAATAATATGGTGCATGGTACATAGCAATAACCATTCCTCTTTCCCTAATTGAACCAGTTGATTACGAATCAAAGGGCCATTCATTAAATCAAACGGATCCTGCGCTTCTCTAGCAATCAAACTCTCTATCTCTTTTTCCTTTACTTCCAGAGGAAGGTGAGAATAATCCTCTACAGGTAGTTTTCTAGGAAGGAATTCCACAATATGTTGCATAGGTTGGTCTCCAACTTCCTTAAAAACGGTGCGTAATGATTCATGACGCTCAATGAGTCGATTTAATCCCTTTTCCAATGCTTCAGGTATCCAATTTCCTTTTAGACGCCATACTGTCGGAATATTATATACTGAACTGTTTGGGTTAAATCGGTCCATAAACAACAAACGTTGTTGTGCATAGGACAACGGAAGCGCTTCTTTATTCTCCTTTTTCTGCATCTGCTTCTGAAGCCACGCTCTCTTCTCAGGAGAAAGCGAATTCAACTTTGCAAGTAAATCACTTCTCATTTTTTCACACCTTCCTCAACCAAGTTTCTCTCGAATATATCTTGCGCTTCTTCCTCTGATAACTCTTCCAATTGCTTAAGAAGTTCAAGTAACTCTTCATCATTACTCGCTGCTGCTTCATTTTGAATATAGTCTTGAAAACTTACATTCTCCTTACTATCATTCTGCGTTTGCTCATTTCCACTACAGCGCAACTGATTAACCCGTTCTGCCAATTCCTGCACCGTAGTATACGTAAATAAATCATGCAGTGGTAACTCAATTCCAAAGGTTTCATTCAGATTAGAAACAGCTTGTGTAGCGAGTAATGAATGGCCACCTAGTTCAAAAAACGAATCATGAATCCCGATATTTTCAGTGCCTAAAATTTGATGCCATATCGAAACAATCGCTTCTTCTGTAGGGGTACGAGGGGCAACATAACCACCCTCTGCTTCCTTGCGCTCTGGTGCAGGTAAGGCTTTCCGATCGATTTTTCCATTTGGGGTGAGTGGGAATGCTGTCAATTCGACAAAGTGTGCCGGAACCATGTAATTTGGTAACTGGGTCTTGAGATAATCACGCCACGCATGAGCATTTCCTTCTCCCGCTACATAGGCAACTAAACGCTGATCACCCGGATGATCTTCGCGTACCATCACAACGACTTCGTTAACTGATGAATGACTTTGTAACGTCGCTTCAATCTCCCCTAGCTCAATCCGGAATCCACGGATCTTCACTTGATGATCGATCCGACCGAGATAATCCAAATTCCCGTCCGGTAGATATCTCACAAGATCTCCCGTCCGATATACTCGCTCCCCTTCTTTAAATGGATGCGGGATAAAACGCTCGTTTGTTAAGTCAGGGCGATTTAAATAGCCACGCGCCAAGCCTGATCCCCCAAGGTAAAGCTCACCCACTACACCAATCGGGACCATTTGCTGGTTTGCACTGAGTACATATACTTCTGTGTTAGAGATGGGTCTACCAATCGGTGGCACCTTGTGCATGACGTCCTTTTCTAGCTTCATATACGTAGAATAAGTAGTATCTTCGGATGGACCGTATAGGTTGTACACCTTTTCAATCGGACTTCTCTCATACAAGTGCTGGACCAGTGACTGTGGCAACGGTTCTCCAGCCAAATTCATCACTTTTACCGAAGAAGGGATTAACTTTGCTCGAACCAGTTCCTTCGCTGCTGATGGCACAGTATTGACCAAGGTCACATCCTTCGTAGACAACTTGTCCAGATGAAGGGCACTTTCAGCGACAATTACCTTGCCACCCCTCGTCAAAGGAACAAATACTTCAAAAACCGATAGATCAAAGGATAGTGAAGTTGAAGCCAGCACTCCTGCTAATTCCTGTCGGGAATAGGTTTGATGTGCCCAATGGATCATCGCCAACGTACTCCGATGCTCAATCATCACTCCCTTAGGATTGCCAGTGGATCCTGAGGTATAGATGATATAAGCTAAGTTATCGCTTGTCACTTCACTCGTACATACGGTCGTTACTTCCTGTTCGATCGCTGCTCGATCACGATCGATACAAATCATATTAACCGATTCAGGTAACGTCATTTTTTGCTGCAACTTGTCCTGTGTCACCAGTACCTCGATTTGAGCATCCGCTAAAATATACCGTATCCGACTCTCCGGATACGCAGGATCAATCGGAACATACGCTCCTCCTGCTTTCATGATTCCTAAGAGACCGACAATCATCTCGGATGAACGTGTAACGCTGATCCCAACCAATGATTCGCATCCCACACCCCTCTTTTGAAGATAATGGGCCAACTGATTGGAGCGTTCGTTCAGTTCTTGATACGTTAGCTCCTCATCTTCGCACACTACCGCGATCGCTTCTGGCGTTTTCTCCACTTGTTCCTCAAACAATGTATGAATCGTGCTTTCACGTATGGCCACGACACCTGTGTCATTCCATTCCTCTAGTAACCTCTTATATTCTGCTTTCGATAGCATATTCAGCTTTGATAGTGAATCTTTTGGATGAGATACAATTTCATATAACCAATGTTCAAAATGACCTGCCATTCGTTCAATAGTTGCAGCATTAAACAAATCGGTATTATATTCAAAAGTTAGCAATAACCCTTCTTCCGTCTCCGATGCAAATAAACTCAAATCAAATTTGGCAACCGAAGTATGATTTTCCATCAGCTCCATGTTTCTTTCAGATAGCTGAGGTAACTCTTGTTTCATATTCTGTAAGGTAAACATGGTTTGGAAAATCGGTGAATGACTGGTATTCCGTTCAGGTTTTACGGCTTCTACCACTTTCTCAAACGGAATGTCCTGATACTCGTATGCTTTTAGTGCTTTTTTTCGTATCTGCGACAGAAGTTCTTGGAACGTCGGATTTCCACTGAAATCAGCTCGATAAACCAACGTATTTGCAAAGAAACCTATTAATCCTTCAATCTCTTTAACATTCCGGTTCGCAATCGGGCTTCCAGCCAAGATGTCATCTTGTCCCGTATAACGAGAAAGGAAGCTTTGATACGCCGCCATCAAGGTCATAAATAAGGTGGAGTCTTCTTGCAGACTTAATTCCTTGAGCTTTTCCCGTAAGGAATTCGCCACCATCAGAGATTGACTTGCACCACGGTGGGTTTGAACAGCAGGTCGAGGACGATCCATCGGTAATTGCAAGACCGGTAACTCACCGGCCAATTCTTCCTTCCAATATTGAAGGTGCTGATCAAGATTCTCTTCTTTTTGCCATTCTTTTTGCCACATGGCAAAGTCCGCATATTGAACAGGTAACTCCCTCAGTTCAACTGGTTTTCCACTAATGGCTCCTTCATAAAAAGCCATCCATTCTTCGAGTAAGATTCCCATTGACCACCCATCCGAAACAATATGATGCATCGTACAAAGAAGTACCCATTCCTCTTTGTCCACTTTCAAAATTCGTGTTCGGATCAAAGGACCTTGTCCCAAATGAAATGGTTCCTCCGCCTCGTTTTGAACGAGCCGCTTCAACTCTCTTTCTCTGTCTTCCAGAGGGAGAGTTGTTAGATCCATTTGAGGGAGAGGTCTGAAAACATGCGACTGAACCTGTTGAACGGGTTCACCCTCTCGCTCTTGAATTACCGTCCGCAATGATTCATGACGTTCAATCAACTGATTCCATCCCGTCTCCAATGCTTCAAGTGACCATTTTCCTGTCAGTCGACATGCTGCATGAATATTGTACATCGCACTATTTGGCATTAATTGATCCATGAACCATAGGCGTTTCTGTGCGTAAGAAAGCGGAATAGATTCTTCCCGCGACATAGGTACAAGTGGTGGAATCTCTCGTTTTTTATCTCCTTTACACAACTGATCCAGTCGCTTCGACAGTGCCTCCACCGTATCGTACTTGAAAAGTTCACGTAGCGGGATTTTGATCTGGAATGCTTCTTGTAATCGAGAGACGATTTGGGTAGCGAGTAATGAGTGCCCACCACGTTCAAAAAAAGAGTCCTGAATGCCGATATTTTCTATTCCTAACACTTGACTCCAAACCGAGGCGATGAGCTCTTCCGATGACGTTCTTGGTAGGACGTTAAACTCTCCCATAGATTGTCCTTCCGGCGCTGGTAAGGCTTTTCGGTCGATTTTCCCATTCGGAGTAAGTGGGAAATATTCCAACTCTACAAGGTGTGCTGGAACCATGTAATTCGGTAATTGGTCCTGGAGATACGCTCGCCAATTTTGGATATTTCCATCGCTTATCACATACGCTACCAATCGCTGATCACCAGGGCGATCTTCTCTCACTAGCACGACAGTCTCTTTAATAGACGAATGCCTTTCTAAAGTCGCTTCAATTTCTCCAAGCTCAATCCGAAAGCCACGCACTTTCACTTGATGGTCCATTCTGCCTATAAATTCTAAATTCCCATCAGTTAGATATCTTACTGAATCTCCGGTTCGATATAGCCGTTCTCCTAATTGAAACGGATGCGGAACGAACCTTTCAGCAGTGAGATCAGGTCGGTTTAAGTAACCACGCGCTAAACCTGCACCACCAATATACAACTCACCCTCTATCCCTATCGATTGCAAGCACTGATTCTGATCTAATACATACAGCTGAATATTTTGTATTGGATTACCAATACAAACAAATTCTTGATGGGGTTGACAGTCAAATGCATTCACGTAAATGGTTGCTTCTGTTGGTCCATAAAAGTTGGTCAATTTTACTTGTCCGCTCTGATTCCAGTGCTGTTGAAATCGTCTAACCAACCCTGGACTTAGCTCTTCCCCACCGGAAAACACATGACGCACGGACGAACATTTCAGTTTCAAATCAATATGATCGAAATGGTCTAAGAAAACAGATAGCATCGAAGGAACAAATTGGACAACAGTAACCTGATGCTTCTCTATCACTTCAGCTATTATAGAAGGATCCTTTTCTCCACCTGGAGGCAGGAAGGATACACATGCTCCTACACTAATACCCCAAAATAACTCCCACACCGATACATCAAATGAGAATGGTGTTTTCTGCAAGACCACATCCTTTTCAGAGAGTGGATATTGATGTTGCATCCATTCAAGATAATTAATCACCGAATGATGCTCAATCATCACTCCCTTTGGATTACCTGTAGATCCTGAAGTGTACATAACGTATGCTAAATTTTTTCCTGTTACACTGCTTGTACATGCGATCGGTTCTTCCTGTTCAATCGCAATGCGATCTTGATCCATACAAATTGTTTCGATTTGTTCGGATATACCTATTTTTTCTAACTTTTCTTGCGTCACTAGTACTTCGATTCTAGCATCTTCTAATATATAGCGTAGCCGATTCTCGGGATACGTAGGATCAAGTGGAACATAAGCTCCTCCTGACTTTAGAACCCCTAGCAACGCTATCATCATTTTTGGCGACCTTTCCATATATACACCGACTAAAGACTCTGGACCCACACTACGCTTCTGTAAATAGTGAGCTAGCTGATTAGCACGCTCATTCAGCTCTCTATAGGTAAGTTTCTCATTTTCATAAATAACCGCGATCGCTTCTGGCGTTTTCTCCACTTGCTGCTCAAATAACGTATGAATCATGCTTTCAGATGAATATTCTACTTGGGTATCATTCCATTTCTCTAGCAGTTGTACCTGCTCTTCCATTGTTAAATGGGTAATTTCGGATAGCTTTGAATCTGAGCTTTTCGTCATCTGAATTAATGTTTGCGATAGATGATCCTGAATCCGATGAATGGTCTCTTCATCAAAATGATGGCGGTCATACATCAACTTCAAAGTAAATTCCTTACCTGGCATTGCAATGAGCGTCAAAGGATAATTTGTTTGTTCTGCACTTTGGACCTCTAGTAATCTTAAATCAGCATTGCGCTCTCCTTGGATCGGGTAATTTTCGAACACATACAAGGTATGAAATAAAGTACTGCTCCTTGGAACTTCACTCCACCCTTGAATATCGACCAACGAATTATACTCGTATTGTCTCCGTTCCATTTCTTTCATCTGTATCTTACGGAGCCAGTCTACTACTGATGTATCATTCTTTACATGAATTCGGGTAGGCAATGTGTTAATGAATAGACCAACCATTTTCTCTGCCCCTGCTAATTCAGTAGGACGTCCAGAGCTAGTCACACCAAATACGATATCGCTTTCACCGCTATACCGGCTCATCAAGTAAGCCCAGGCTCCTTGCACTAACGTATTTAATGTTAGCTGACTATTTCGTACCCACTCTTGTAAAGTTTCAGTCAGTTCCTCAGATAGCTGATAAACGCTCTCTCCATAACCCTTCTCCTGCCCCTGGTCACTTCTTTCCATCGCTAATGGCGTAGGTGCATGAAATCCTTTTAATTCTTCTGTCCAGAATTTCTCAGCTTTACTTCGATCTTGTTTATTAATCCACTGGATATATTTTTTATAGGGAAGAGACTTTGGAAGATCGAATGCTTCTCCCTTTATCATCTTGAGATAAACTCCCATCACTTCACCGAAGATCAGGGACACACTCCACCCATCCAACAAAATATGATGATGCGTCCAAATGATTCTCGTTTCTTCTTCTGCTTCTTTAATCACAGTGATTCTCATCAACGGTGCTTCGTCTAACGAAAACCCTTTTCTCCGATCAGCATTCAAAAACTGGTGTAATTTCTTTTCCCTATCTCCACATGAAAGAGCGCTCCAGTCTTCTCGACGAATAGTAAAAGGAAGACGTTGATAAACAGCTTGCAATGGCTTTTCTACTTCCTCCCACACAAAAACAGAACGTAGAATCTCATGTCGGTGAATGACGTATTCCCAGGCCTTTTCGAAAGTAGCAACATCCAATCGATCACCGAGTAAGAAACCTACCTGTACAATATAGGAAAAAGAATGCTCATCATCTTGATCATATAAAGTATGAAACAGTATCCCTTTTTGCAAAGGTGATAATCCGTATATATCGATAATGTCCCCCATCGTTACACCCTCTTCTTTGTTAATTTAAGTAATACTTTACTCAAGCTTTCTTCCGTAAGAGCCTCTGCATCAGCAAAGTCAGATACCGTAAAAGCAGACTCTGTCGTTGGTGGATTTATCAGTAGACGAAGTTGATTCAACATGGCATCTGCTATCGCTTTAATCGTCAATCTAGAAAACTGTTTTCTACTATACATCCAAACAAAATGTAACTTCCCATCTTTCACCATACCAACAACATCAATCGGGTGAGATGGTTTCGATTCTGGAGCATGGTCTAAGCGTGTAAACCCTGTCTCTTGCATAAACAAAGATTCTTTGGAAAACACTTGATCAAATTGTCCCAAATAGTTAAAGCTTATTGATGGTTTTTGCTGCTGATAAAACGGAAGCAATTCTCTGCTCAAGTAGCGTAAAATGCCATAATCAATGCCCTGATTCGGAATTCGACGCAATTGCTCTTTCACAGCCTTTAATCCCTCAATAGGTGTTGTTGTTCCTTGAAGATCAAGGTGAACGGGATAAATACTCGTGAACCAACCCACTGTCCGCGATAGATCAACGCCTTCAATCACCTCTTCTCTCCCATGTCCTTCCAAGTGAACAGAAACCTTATGCTGATTTGTACAGTCAGCTATAGCTTGTACTAATGCCGTCAATAGTACCTCGTTAATCCTTGTCTTATGAGTCATCGGAACTTCTTGTAACAACGCGTGGGTCTCTTCTACTCCCAACGTTATCGTCACTTGATCAATCGATGCTTCTGTCGTTTCCTGTATAGGGTAGTCCATCGGAATCGTCATCACTTGTTTTTCTGCCTGTTCATGCCAATAATCTTTTACTTCTTTTGAAAGATCTGACTCACTGTATGCCTGTAGTCGTTCCGACCATTCTTTAAAGGATGTACTTTTCGCAGGTAACTGAACCCTCTGATCTTGTTTCATCTGGTTGTATACGGCCTGTAAATCTTCCAATAGAATTCGCCATGATACCCCATCTATTACTAAATGATGAATCGTCCAGAATAATCGATCGTTCCCATTCGAACCGTCATCAAAGTACACTACTTTCATCAACGGCCCTGTAAGTAAATTGAAACTGGCTTGAGTGATATCCATCTCTTCTTGTATCACTTGATTCCACGCTTGTTGATCAGCATCGTTCCGCTTTACCAAACGAAGTACAGACTGTTCATCGATTCCCTCATTTCTCTGCTTCCAGGTTGCATTTGGTAACTGTTCATACCGGAAACGTAAGGCATCATGATGTTTGAGTAAGTTTAATAGGACTTCCTCTAATAACTCCACATCCAATCTCTCTCTTACTCTTAAAAGCATCGATTGATTCCAATGTTGTGGACGCGGATGTTCTTGCTCGAAGAACCAATACTGAATTGGAGTAAGCGGTACCTCTCCCGTCACAACCCCCTGATCCGCTTGTACTCCCTGATCTTCTTTGACTACTTGCGCCAACTCGGCAATCGTTGGGCATTCAAACATTTGCTTGGGTGTAAGTTTTAATCCCAATTGACTCGCTTGTGATATGATCTGAATGCTGAGAATCGAGTCCCCACCAATTTCAAAGAAGTTATCATGGATTCCCACCTTTTTAATCCCTAATACTTGCTTCCAAATGGTAGCCAGTGTTTCTTCTTTACCATTCCGGGGTGCAACACA
>NZ_KB895743.1:0-13063 GCF_000374965.1 Bacillus sp. 95MFCvi2.1
CATCCTGCAGGTGAAGTTGATTCTAACGAAATTAAAGCTCTATTTGGTGCTGGTGAAGGTGACGTAACACCTGAAGGTTTAAGTAGCTGGTTAGGTAATAAAGGCGGATACTGTACGTTAACTAAAGAATGTATGTCTTCTTGTAACTAATTATTTATGTTGAACAACTCTATTAGAGAGGCAGGTAATCTGCTTCTCTAATTAATGAAAGGAGCAGTAACATGCGGGTAAAACATAGTGCATTTATTGATGAAATAAAAATTAATGATAATATAGTCCCAGATTCTACAGATTACATACATTATTGGAAGAGAACATTTGGAAACGATGAAAATAAATTTAAAAAAATCTTAAAAGATATTTCAGGTATTCCATTAGCAAACCTATCTAAATTAGATCAGGATGAATACAATGTACAGGAAATAGATGCATTATTATCATTAACCTTCTCAGAGTTTGATAGTTTTCAAACATATGAATACTCCCCAACAATAGAAGAGAAATTATCGAAATTAACTTTTTATGGATTTTTCGAAAAATTCATGTGTTACTCATTTTCTAAAGTTCATCAATCACTGAATACATACTCGTTCTTCGAAGAATCGCAATTATTGGCACCATTAGAATATATGTATAAAAGATTGTATGAATTATCCCACAAAACATTAATATTAGAACTGAATATTCAACGCGTTCTTGAAAACTTAAAGGGAGAAACTCCAGAAGAACGTTATTCTCATTTTTGTTCTTACATTAGTACAAATGAATTTTTAGTTTATTTTAAGGATACATATTCTGCATTATATAGAACGATGTTAACTACATTAATCTATTGGTCAAATAATATTACTACACTTTACTATAATCTTGAAAAAGATAAAGTCGAAATTCAAGAGAACTTTAATATTGATATTCAGACAAATAAACTAATTACAGTTACATTAGGACTTGGCGATGAACATAATGATGGTAAAACAGTTTCATTACTTGAATTTCATCCTAACATGAAACTTATTTATAAACCTCGATCAATTGGTGTCGAAGCAGCATTTAATGATTTAACTGCTTGGATAAATAATCAAGTTAATGATAAAGCTCATCTGTATTCACCAAAAATCATTGATAAGCATTCTTATGGTTGGGTTGAATATATTGAGAATATAGAATGTCAAACGGAAGAACAACTTAAATCATTTTATTTTAAAATGGGAAGTCTTTTAGGAGTTCTGTATAGTTTAAATGCTGTGGATTTTCACTATGAGAATATTATAGCGATGGGAGAGTATCCTGTTCCAATCGATCTGGAATCCTTATTCCATCATGCAAAAATATTAGAGGAAAAAGATGGTTCTGCTCATAATAAAGCTCTAAATTTAATTAATAGATCTGTTCGATCCACTGGGATTATTCCATTTCTTGCCTTCAATAGCGATAATCCTAACTATAA
This sequence comes from Bacillus sp. 95MFCvi2.1, assembly GCF_000374965.1. NCBI lineage: Bacteria > Bacillati > Bacillota > Bacilli > Caryophanales > Bacillaceae > Bacillus > Bacillus sp. 95MFCvi2.1. The sequence continues at coordinate 1,448 of NZ_KB895743.1, forward strand.
AGGTCTTGATTTAAGTGGTCTTAGTGATAAAAACGATCAATTATATCCATTAAAAGTGCCTTCAATAGAGTCAAAGAACACTGATGTTATGCATATAGATGCAAAATATACATTTGTTAAGGTAAATGAATTTGAAAAAAATAAACCGATTTTTAAAGGTGAAAAAGTTTCATATAAAGATCATGTAGACGTTATGATAGATGGTTTTAAATATATTTATGAATGGATTTTAAGTAATAAACAACAATATAGTAATTATGTTTCAAATAAATTTAAAAATACGATAGTAAGAATGATTCTACGGCCTACTGCCGTATATGGTGAGTTACTAAGAAAAAGTAAACATCCTGATTTTTTACAAAAAGGATATAACAGGGATATTTATTTCCACACTCTGGCATTGGACCCAGAGAACAAACCAAAAGAAGTTATTAAATCCGAAAAAACTGATCTACTCAATGATGATATTCCATATTTTTATACAACAGTGAGTAGCAATCATTTATATCATAGAGAACAAATTTGTGTTCAAAACTTTTTTGAATCATCTCCTTTAGAAGCTGTAGTAAGCAAGATTAATGACCTTAATATTGTAGATTGCTCACAACAAATTCGAATTATGCGAATGAGCTTTTTAGCACATTCAGCTACATTTGGTGCAAATGAACAGACTATTGATCCATATCTTAAAGTCAATATTGATGCGAATAAATCTAAGGAGTTCTTAACTGAAGCAAGCCACATAGGAGATTATTTAATTGCTAATGCCATAGAGGGAGATAATCAATCCGATCTTTGCTGGATTAGTACAGTAATATCTGCTTCTAATGAATATAAGTGGGATATCTATCCTGTAGATTTAGATTTATATAATGGTTTAAGCGGTATTTCCTTATTCTTTAGTTATTTATATCATTTGACTGGAAAACAAGATTATAAAATAACAGCTGAGAAGTCTATTAATCCTGTAATTAATTCACTCCAAACATTATCTGAGCAAAGAATGTTTAATATTGGGACTTTTAGTGGTGTTACTGGATCCATTTATGCTTTAAATCATATTAATCAATTATCACAGACTAAACAATATGAACAACTAATACTTGATTCTATGAGAACGGTTGTTGGTAGATTATCTCAAGATAAAGTGTTTGATATTATAGACGGAACTGCAGGGGTTGTCGGAGTTCTAATATCCCTTTATAAAAATAGTGGTAATAAAGAATATTTAAAACTTCTTACACAAGCAAGTGAATACTTAATAAACACTGCATATTATCATCCTGAAAAAGAGGGATATGTCTCTTGGAAACAAAGAGATGATATTTCATGGATTGGATATTCTCATGGAACTGCGGGTATTATTACTGCTTTAGTAGCAGCTAATCAATATATAAACAATCCTAATATTTTAGAACTAGCAGATAGAGTTTTATTCTATGAAAATAGCTTCTATGATTCAAAGTACAAAAATTGGAAGCTCCCTTCTAAAGAAAACCATTCTGTTGCTTGGTGTCATGGTGCTCCAGGAATTTTATTAAGTAGATTAATGTTAAAAGAAAGTAATTATGAAAACAGTATAATTGATCAAAATATATATGCCGCTTTAGATACAACTATTGATAAATCATTTGGTCATAATCGTTCACTATGTCATGGAGATTTTGGAAACTTAGATATTCTTTTATATGCAGCAAAAGTATTACAAGATAAAATGGCTTACGAACGGGCACATTCTATCGGTATTCAACTTTTAGAATCCTCTAAAACGCATAATTGGAAAAACGGGGTTAGTACGGGAACTGAATCATTTGGTTTAATGACAGGTCTTAGTGGGATTGGAGTAGGTCTCTTACAACAATATGACTATAATTCAATTCCTTCTATTTTAAGGTTAGAAGAGGTTAAAATATAAAAGGAGACGACTACATGAAAAAGTTAAAAATCCTTATGACTATACTTTCCGTATTCTCGTTAAGTTTAGTTACACAACCGGTAAAGGCAGAAGAAATAGAAAAAAAGGATAATTATAAATTCATCCTTTTGGATAACGAAATTCAACCTAATAACAAAGAAAATATTATACAATTTTTGAAAGAAAACAATGCAATTGAAATTAAGTATACTCCAGAAATTCAAATGATTTCATACAAAGAAACTAATAGTAATATTCAATCCAATTTAGATAGTAAAATACGTACTAAATTTAAAACATCTATAGAAGATGTTGCTAATAGTGCTAAATTAACTTTACAAGATCCAAAAATTTCAAATCCAAATGAGCACTTTACCAATAATAAGTTAAACTATAGCTTGTCTTCGAAACGAACATTGAATTCTATTACTATTAATGAACCTGTTTCGAATGCTTCACTACCTTGGCAAATTGCCAAGGTAACTGATAATTATAAATCTCATAAGATAACTTTGGGACAAAAAAATGTAAACATCGCCTTAGTGGACAGTGGGGTAGATTATAACCACCCTGAACTTAAAGATAGCATTAAGTATTCGGAAGGAAAATCTTATGTTCCCACTGAGCCTGATCTATTAGATCAAAATGGCCATGGTACCCAAGTTGCAGGGATTATTGCAGCTCACGATAAATTAAAAGGAATTGTTCCTAATATAACCATCACACCGTATAAAGTTATTGGAAAAAAAGATGGTGAGTCAGTCTGGACTATACAGGCTATTATTGATGCAGTAAATAACGGAGCAGATGTAATAAATTTAAGTTTAGGGACATATAAAGCTACAAATTTAGAAGACGAGAACGCAATTATAAAAGCATATGAAAGAGCTATCCAATATGCACAAGACAAAAATTCTATTGTAGTTGCTTCAGCAGGAAATGAAGGAATTAATTTGGATAAACCATTTGAAAAAACAGATGAAAAGAACGGTGTATTATATAAAATTCATGTACCTGGTGGATTGAGTAATGTATTAACCGTATCAGGAACAGACAAAAACGATGAAATTGTAAATTACTCAAACTTTGGTCATGAAGTAGATTTTAGTGCACCAAGTGGTTCTTATGGAAGAATTATTAATAATCAATTCAAATTTGACCCATCCTATTTAATTGGTACTACTTATCCAACATATTTAGAACCTACTATGTTGGATGCTCAATTAAATACACCTAAAGGCTACACACTTAACCTAGGGACTAGCCTATCTGTACCCGCAGTATCTGGGACATTAGGAGCCATTATTTCAAGATATTATGAGCTTCATTCTACAAAACCAGCAGCAGACGTAACTATGAATTATTTAAAAAATGGTGCTACTGATTTAGGTGTAGATGGTAAAGATGATCAGTATGGATATGGATTGGTAAATAGTTATAAAAGTATAATTAGCATTAAGTAATATAATTTTTAAGAAACGTACTTCAATGATATTTTTAAAATACACTTACTATGATTTTAGAATGCAATGATAGTAAGTGTATTATTAAATAAAATTTGATTAAAGAGTGTGATGAAGCACCGGATAACTACAGTATACTGAAATTCATCTCGTACCCAAAATTGGTGTTTCACACCTTCACATTTTTGAGGAAGGAGACATCTGTCGGAAAACGATAAATTTTTTGCTATAAAGATTGAATATTCAGTAAAAATAATATCAATTTTTTGTTGTGCTTTGCCATCCTTTTTACAAAGCATAAGAAACAATTGATATCCAGGAAAAATAAGGATAAAATTCAATTGAATGAAAATTTTAACGATAGGTGGTTGATTTCGTGAATAATCAAATTCTAAACATTAAAGGCGTGCATAAAAAATATAAGGAGAAACATGTTCTAAAAGGAATTGATTTATCTATAAAAAAGGGTGAAATATTTGGATTATTAGGCCCGAATGGAGCTGGTAAATCTACATTTTTTAAAATCATCTTAGGATTAATAGAAGCTGATGAGGGAACTGTAGAAGTATTGGGAATGGATATACAAAAGAATAGAATAGAAATCTTATCTAAAACAGGTTCATTAATTGAAGCTCCAACCTTTTATGAACATTTATCTGGATACGAAAACTTATTAATTGCTTCTAAAATGAAAAATGTTCATGATAAAGAACATATAAAAGAACTTTTGAATTTATTTAAATTATATGAAGATCGAAACCGTGCTTTTAAAAAATATTCTCTTGGTATGAAACAACGTTTAGGATTAGCTGCTGCTTTCATAAATAACCCTGAATTATTAATATTAGATGAGCCTACTAATGGCTTAGATCCACAGGGAGTTTATGAAGTGAAAGAATTAATAAAAAAAGCTCCAAAAATGTTTAATTCTACTATAATCCTTTCAAGTCATATTTTAAGTGAAGTTGAACAAATGGCTGATCATATCGGGATTATTCATCATGGAGAAATAAAGTACCAAGGTTTATTATCTTCTCTACAAAATAAACAATCATTAAATATTGTTGAAGTTAGTGTTAATAATATAGCTCTTACTGATAAATTGCTTAAACAATCCAATTATACATTCAGTGTAAATAATAATATCTTTAGTATCGAATATTACGATGAGAAAACTCTGAATGATATTCAACAACTATTAGTGACTAATCAGATTTTTATTCAATCTTTCCAAACTAAAAAGCAGAATTTAGAGGAAGCATATTTAGATATTGTTGAACAAGGTGCTGTAAGTGTATGAGAAATGTATTAGCCACTGAGTATATAAAATATAGAAAAAGCCATTTTTGGTTTTTGGTTATCTTAGGACCTATTATACTTGCATTAGGTGAATTTGCTGGATTAAATTACTATAGTAATTCTCATACTATTAAATTAGAAACTATATTCGGCATAAATTTGCAACTTTTAAAATACATCTTAAACTTTTTTATTGTGTTTATTATAGCTAGTGTAAACAATGTTGAATATAAAAATTCTACGTGGAAAAGAACATTTACGTATCCGGTACAGAAATTTAGTGTGTATGTAAATAAGTTCCTTATTGTTATGGTTGCTCTTATTATTACAACCGTAATACATATGATTTGTACAGTGTTATTAATTCCAGGTTTAGGTATTTCTTTGGATGCGGTTTCAATGCAGCATGTGTTTGTTTTTACGTTATATCCATTTCTTATTAGTATTCCATTTTGTGCCTTGGCGTTCATTATATCCATTAATTTATCGAATCAATCAGTGATCGTTGCACTAGCTCTAGCTTCGTATCTTTTCGGCGATATATTAAGTTCAGCTAAGCTTTGGTGGTTTCCTATTTCATATCAAATCTTATATTTTCCAATCAATTATGTGAATAATCTAGATGTTTTTAATACATTATGGTCATATGATAAATGGTACATGCTAGCAGGAATTCCTATTACCATTCTCATTTTAGGAATTGGATACATCTTATTTATTAAAATGAATAATAAAAACTAACAAAGGAGATCTCAAATGATAAATTTAATTTATTCCGATTGGATAAAAATAAGAAAACACCCGCAACAAATTGTATTATTCATCCTAGCACTTTTTCCGATTATATATTCAATGATTATGTATACTAAATATGTAGTAAAAGAGTATAATCATGGTTTGGATAATGATTGGATGGGCGTATGGATGTTGGCATCTTTCTTCTATGTTGGTTTTTTTCTTCCTGTTATTTCAGGGATGGTAACGGCCTTCCTGTGTCAGTTTGAAGACAAAACCAATTGGAAAATAATGCATCTATCTCCAAATACTAATTTTAAAATTGTTTTATCTAAAGTTGTATCCAGTGTATTATTATTTTCTGCACTACACTTAATAGTTTTAATAAGCTTATATTTATTTGGAATGTATTTTGATTTTACAGATCCATTTCCTTTATTATTCATGATTAAAGTATTTTTACTTTCTGTAGTTGCGACACTTCCACTTATTACAGTGCAACTCTTATTATTCTTATTTATTAAAACATCTATCACTTTTACATTTGTTAATATAATCCTATCTTTAATCGGTTTATTTCTTTTTTCAGAAGTAAAGTGGGGATTTGGATATATATGGTCTTTACCATTCAAGTCTATAGAATTAGTTGATCAGAGTATATTATCTATTGGTATATTATTGGTATCAATAGTTGCATTTACCATTGGTATGATTTTAATTACAGTACGTTATGTAAAATCATTGAGAAAGACAGTATAGAAAGAGAAATGCCCCTTAGAGAGGCCTGATATTATCCCATTTAGGTAAACAGTTAAAAGAGTCCATCTAGTTGATGGACTCTTTTTTTCTGTTTATCTAGAGATTTTTTTGTAGCGAAAAAAGGCCAATCCTTTCAAACATATACAGGAGAATTGACACTCCCATCTCTAAAGTGGCAAGCTGGCTAACGCCAGTAGGATTCTTGCTACCAAAGGCAACGTTCATTTCTGATAGCGCTGACGTGTAAGATTGCCATCACTCTCACGAAAGACCATATAGGTTCGTGAGCTACGATACTATGACCATATCGTACAGCTAGTTGAGTGTTCGAATGTTTTAGCGTCTTGTTCTAGTCTATAGTTGAATTATACCCCCAAAAAAACAAGTGCTTTTCTACGAAAAAACGATACTTTCATCCCATACCTAAAGGCGGACTAAATCCTGCATGGGCTTTCTCTTATCGCGAATTCTGTAAAGGGCAGCAAACATAGCTACCTTTTTTGTTTCGGATCTAGTGTTACTTCCCCTATGTTTAACTCATCTTATGACAAAACTACTTTAAGTTGCTTACTATGTTTATTAATATTTACCCTAACACTATTTTAGGGCATGTAACGAAGCTTATACCGAAAAGTGATTTTCTATGAGAGTGGTATATAAGTTACTTTTCGTTATAAGCAACTACAATTTCAATTAAATAAGTTAATACTTACTATATTAATATCTCTGAGAAGATAAATTTCAAAGTAATGATTGGATATATAACGTTGGACTTATGACAGTACTTCTATTATTTAAAGCCACACCTAGAAGGGTTTTAGCCCTTAACATCTTCTGTAGTAGTAAATAAATAATGAAAAAATTAACGATAATTTGCTTTTTTTTTGATACTTTTTTACTAATTGTTATTAACATCAGGAAACGTTTATATTTTAAGTACAATAAAATATATAGAAAGGAGCCTAGTTGATGTTTAAGAAGAAGGTACCATTTATAGAACAAGCTCAACAGACTGAATGTGGTTTTTGTTGTATAGCGATGATTACCGAATATCATAATAGTACCGTATCTTTTCATGACATGTATGAAAGGATTGGTAATGGAAGAGACGGAACGTCACTATTTCATTTAAAGCATCTAGCTGAGGGGTTAGGATATGAAGCAAATTGTTTTAAAATTCAAGAATATGATGAATTATATAAACTCCCACTCCCCTGCATTATTTATTGGAAAGAAAAACATTATGTAGTACTAGAGGAAGTATCTGAACATGGAGCAACAATTGTTGATCCAGCTGTAGGAAGAACGAAAGTGAAAAAGGAAGAATTCGAAAGGGATTTTTCAAAATATGTTATGACATGCGTACCGGGTGAAAGGTTTGTTAAAAAGAAACGGAAAAGCTTGTGGTTACCATATATTAACATCCTGAAGGAAAGACCATCCCTGATAATAAATTTAGTTTTATTATCCTTTGTTTTACAGTTATTCACTTTAGGTATACCTCTTCTGATCCAATATTTAATAGATAATGTCATTTCACCTCAAAATTTTAATTTATTAAATATATTTCTAATATCAATAGTATTTGTGGTGGGATTCCAATTTCTATTCAATATAGTTAGAGGTAAGGTTTTAATCGTATTGGAAAACTTTTTAGATAAACAAATGATGAGTAAATTTATTAATCATTTACTTCATTTACCTTATCATTTTTTCCTCTTAAGAAAATTTGGAGATCTTCTATTCAGGGTAAATAGTCTAAGAATGATTCGAGATATGATTGGTTCAAATCTTATTAAGGGTATATTAGACGTTGGATTACTAATTGTAATATTCGTTTTCATGATAATTAAATCGCCACTTTTGACTTTATCTGTTTTAGCGTTCACAGCAATTAACGCAGCTTTATTAATTGCTACACGCTCAAAAGTAAAAGAAGTTAGCCAAGAAGAAATTATTGCTAATACTGAAGTGCAAAGTATTCAAACTGAAACATTGTATGGAATATTTAATGTTAAAACAGCTGGAATCGAGGATAAAATATTTACTCGATGGAAAAAGAGTTTTAACAAATTATTAAAAGCTTATCGAAAGAAGGAAAACCTTAATAATTACATTCAATCAGTAAGTAGCTCTATCGGGAATTTAGCTCCCTTATTTACTCTTTGGCTTGGTGGTTATTTAATATTAAACAATCAGTTAACATTAGGAAATTTAGTAGCTTTTCACGCTATTTCCAATCAATTTTTTGGATTAAGTCAGTCGATTGTCCAAATGTTTAATTCTTTCTTTGTAACTGGTACGTATTTAAGAAGGGTACAAGATGTATTAGATGCACCGATAGAAGAAAAGCACACAGATATGAAAGAGATAACTAATCTCGAAGGCCGTATACGTTTTGAAGATGTAAGCTATCAATATACAAAATATAGTCCTATGTCTGTTGAAAATATTAATTTAGAAATTAAACCGGGCCAAAAAGTAGCAATTATTGGAGAATCTGGCGCTGGAAAAAGTACCATGTCTCGTCTACTATTGGGATTGCATAATCCGAGTGAGGGGAAAATATATTACGATGGTGTCGACTTAAATAATATCGAAAAATCATCATTGAGACGTCAAATTGGTGTAGTTCCTCAGGACGTTACACTTTTTAATAAGACCATTTTTGAAAATATTGCAATTTATGATAAGGATATATCGATAGAAGAAGTTGTTGAAGCCGCTAAGGTAGCACAAATACATGATGACATTATGAAGATGCCTATGCAGTATAATACGTTCATATCTGAGATGGGATTCAATATCTCTGGAGGACAGAGACAACGTATTGCACTTGCGAGAGCTTTAGTTCATAAACCATCAATTTTAGTGTTAGATGAAGCAACTAGTTCATTAGATCATCTGAATGAGAAGAAGGTAGATGATTATCTCAATGAAATAAAATGTACAAGAGTTGTAATTGCACACAGACTTACTACAGTAATGAATGCCGATTTAATAATTGTAATGGATAAAGGGACTATTATAGAAGCAGGTACTCATAAAGAGTTAATGTTAAAAGCAGGTTATTACTCTTCCTTCTTCAAAGATATAGAACCTGAGCACAAATTACTAGCAAATTAAGCGAATATATTTATGAATTTGATAACAATAACTTCATTACTTTCAGGAAAAGAAAATTTAATTAATAAGAAAGAGGGATAAATATGGATATTCAAAGAAAAAAAACAGGAACTATGCGAAAAGTAGCAAGATATACCGGTGCAATAGCAATCCTTTTATTATTGGTATCTTTTATATACCAATGGAATAAAGGTTTAGAGGTTGATACTACTGAACAATTAAGTCTAGCATTAGCTGTTGCATTTTTCCTTTCTAGTTTTATTCCCGAAAGAAAAAGAGATAGTAACTAACTTAATAAGCACTTGAGATCTATTTCTCAAGTGCTGATTCCTACAAATGCAAAATAAGGGATATATCGGTAATTTATTATTAATAATATTCTTTGGATAGAAAGTTAATAGTAGAAATTTTTTCGGAATCATAATGAAATAATAGAGTAATAAAAGAGAGAATAATTATAACTCATCAAATATAAAAGATATTCGATAGTCTATAAAGAATTATTCATGCCGAAAGGTATTTTAAATTTAGATTTTAAAAAATAAAATTCATTAAGTGAAAATAGAAAATGTATTCAATATTTTCTACATATGTAAATTCAAAACAGAATAAAAAATTATAAAAAAAGGGTGGTTACAATGTTTAGAAGAAAAAAATCAGATGAAATGAGAAAACAAAAATGGAATACTAGTGGGCTGGTTAGTGTAGTTGATGAAAGTGAATTAAGACAGGTTGTTACTGGAGCTGGTTCAGATGATATTTATATAGAGACAGTTCCAGCTGCTATAGCTGCTTTTTTACCAAATCAGATGGTTGCACATTCAAACACATATCCTAATCCAATGATTACGCCTCCTAAATACAGATAACATGGGACTCACGATTTACAAGAAAGGGAACGTATTAACACTAAACGATCTATATTTGAATCCAGGTTGTCATAAGAATAGTTATTCCACTGATCCTATAGCAATTAAAGAAAAGCTATTCGACAGAAAAGGTATTGGGTATTATCAAGGTACAAAATTATTTTATTAGATATTCAATCTATATTTAGGGTGTATATCTGTAACATAAAATAGGAATCTACATTCCTTAAATATGTTCAAAAAAATTTTATTTTAGGGGATTAGATATCTGTAATACTGAGCTATCCCTCTTTATAGAGGCAAGAGGATCCTGTAAATATCTAATTTTCATCCACTATTTTAGTAGGATTAACTCATGGTTTATGTAATAAAACATATTTGTACGTTGAAGTCACATGCCTCTTCTCTTATTTAGCTGGAGGAGGCTACTCTACTTCAATAGACAAGGGAGACAAATTATTGAAGGTTTTCTGTAAACAATTATTATGTTTGAAAAATCAGTAATTTAGGTTACTAAATTAAAAAAACAATGTTATAATCTTATTGATAATCTGTTTATTTAGAAATAATAGTTAATTGATGCGGTGTGCACATTGTTTTAATTGGAAAGCAGAGTGTTAATTCTCTTCTATAGAGAATTATATGGCGGCATAGCCAAGTGGTAAGGCCCAGGTCTGCAAAACCTGTATCATCGGTTCAAATCCGATTGTCGCCTTTTATTTTAATGTATCAATATTTCTCATATGGTGGCATACCAATTAGGCGTGGTGAAAGGTTAGCATACCCTTTTATGTTGGTTCGAATCCAACTGTCACCTTATACCCCAATACCCCTTGTAAATGATTTCTTATTATAACCTTCAATAAATAATATTTTTTCGAAATTCCAAAGTAATAAAGAAAAATTTTTTACTCCTCAGTTACTGACATATTGCACTAATTACTCAAATAATCATACTTCGTACTACTACACTTATAATTCCAACAAGATTTATTTCACAGGAAGACTCTCAAAGAATAATTTTAGTAGCTAACATGAATAATGTGTGCCATTGAGCATGGCTATTCTTAATCGAATATATAAACTTTGTTTTATTAAAATTTCTAATTCTTGTTACTGCAATTGTATAAACTTATACCGCGATAAATATATTTCATCGTAATACCCATAGCAAGATAATTAAACAAGATTCATACTAAAACACTATACAACATTTTTTCTTAATATTAAGTTTTAGTGTTTTAAATTACTATATAAGTTAAATAGCTGAAAGGAGATGTATTTATGAAAATTAAAGGTGTATTAATATCGCTACTCGTTCTGGTTATATCCTTAGGGTTCTTAGCAACAGAAAAAGCAAGTGCATCTGTATCTGTATCATCTAATCTAGTAAATGAAGTAGGAGATAGGATTGATACAAGTAAAAACTATTATATAGTTCCAGCAGATT
>NZ_KB895744.1:0-12471 GCF_000374965.1 Bacillus sp. 95MFCvi2.1
CTCCTCATGGATTGGAATAGAAGAAGATCCATTTTCAGAGAGTGGAGTGGAAAAAAATGCCTCCTCATGGATTGGAATAGAAGAAAATTCATTTTCAGAGAGTGGAGTGGAAAAAAATGCCTCCTCATGGATTGGAATAGAAGAAGATCCATTTTCAGAGAGTGAAGTGGAAAAAAATTCCTCCTCATGGATTGGAATAGAAGAAGATCCATTTTCAGAGAGTGAAGTGGAAGAAAGTTCACCGACAACATCAATTGTAAAAATCCCGGTTGTATTAGCAGAGAGAACAATTCAAGTTGTTGTAGAAGCAAATATTTCATTGGATCCTTTGGCAATCGAAATTAAACGTGTGGTGAAAAATGTATTTTTAACACACTGTAAGTTAGTTCCTGTAGCGTTTACGTCGGTACCAGGTACCAATTATCGCCGAGTCACAAGAGCAAAATTATTTGTAGAGGGCTATATTCGAAATAACATTGAATATGTTGCCGATCAGTATAATGGATTATTGTATAGTCGGATTGTTAATATCTCGTTTTCTAGATTCCTAGATTTGACAGCAGGTGATTTTATAACACAGCCTTTATTGGTAGCTTTTTTAGATACTACATCCCACTTGATTAATCCTAAGGGTGTCTATTTACCCCGGTTAGATACAAATTCTTTTGGAAATTTAGTTTTTTACAATAAACAACCGTATTGTGAATTAGTCAGAGCTAATTTTTATGAGTTTGATTTTTCACCATGTTTAACAAACTTGAACAAGTCATGTAGCGAACTTCGTAAAACAATCGTACTAGATCTTACTTTGAACATCTTACAAGTACAGCAAGTACAAGTTTAAAAAATAGACAGATATCGTCTTTTTTTATAATAAAAGTTGATGTCTTTTTTTTTATTATAAAACATATATAATGTTGAAACGATTATGTGTTTAAAAAATAAATAAGTCTTTCAATTCATCAGTTAGGAAGTGATTGACGATGAATAAGCCATGGATTAGTAATAAAATGATAGATAAAATTTTTTCTGAGCATAAAATAATCTCGGAGCTGGAAGTGGAAGAAAGTTCACCTTCAGAGATCGGGATGGAAGAAAATCTATTTACAGAGAGTGAAGTGGAAGAAAGTTCACCTTCAGAGATCGGGATGGAAGAAAATCTATTTACAGAGAGTGAAGTGGAAGAAAGTTCACCTTCAGAGATTGGGATGGAAGAAAGTTCACCTCCTGAATTAAAAGAAGGAAGATTAGCAGGTCTCATGACAATTAAAATACCATTTCATACCATATCTGAAGTGGCTGATTTTTTAATCTCGCCTATTGTGAGTAGTACGAATGAAGAAGTATTTGCATTTCAAAACGAAGAGAATGAAATATTTCGTGAGTTAGATACAAAGTTGTTAGCTACGGTACATCATTATAACGAACAGCCATATTGTCGTTTAATTTCTTCAAAGCTTTTTGAAAAGAGGATTTTTCTAGAATTTTCGAGTGAGAATTATATAAAACATAGTGGGGAAAATCAGTTAGAGCAATCTTTATGGGTTCCTATACACAATTTGAATTTAAAACAGAGAAACGAAAAAAAAAGGAGTAACTATGTAACGACGAAACTGCCAGTTGAAATAGGGAAGTATAAAACGGAAATTAGTTTAGAAGAAAGAGTGATGTTTCAAGAAGAAGTAGAAATTAAAGAAGTTTTACAAGAAATTGTTTTGACAGATAGTAAATTTTTTTCTCAAAAAGTTCTAAAATCAAAAGAGAATTCAGTAACAATTGAAAAAGGAAAGTTGTTGGTAGAAGGCTATGTTGTACAGCGAATTGAATATACAATGGGGTGTTCTAATGAGCAAAGTGATGGATTAGTTAGGTATCAGTTACTGCAAAAAATAGTGCTTGAGTTAATCGTTCAAATATTACAAGAGCAAGAAGTGCAAGTGGAAATTATGTAATCACTATTGCCACAGTGTATATAAAACATTTTTCTTGACTTTTTATATGCGGACGAGGAAAATGGTAAAAAAGGAAGGAGGGGTGATAATGGAAGAGTACGTATTGGATCTTTATAATGTATTGTATACAACAGATTGGCAAGATATTGTTTCATTTCTTGGAATTTTATTTTGTTTAAAAATTGTTATTGTGTACATGGAAGAGCAAGGTATGTTCTATTCCTTCTCATCTCCGTCCGATTTAGAGCGGGAACCGTTGCTCAACTATGCCAATATAAAACAGACGGAACTTCCTTTTATCACATTCTTTATGATTCGGTTTATAACAGCCATTGTGAAGAAAAAAGAAGCCGAAGAAGGAGATTGCTATCCGACTTGTAATACAGCGTATTGTTTATAAGCTAAATACAAGGAGGAGAATAATATGTGGTTTCGATTTCTTATGATTGGTTTCTTTTCATTAACAGCAATTTCTTTAATGGGATATCAAGTATCAGAGATTTTTCAAGCATATAGTGACATGTTTTTTAATAAAAACTAAACGAATTGCTATTTCAATAATAAAGCGATAAGATCCTTCTTAAGAAGTATGATTAAGAAGGATTTTTTCTTTGTTTGATTTCAGTGTGTCAAAGTATTGTCACATTTGCACTATGAATAATATGTTAAAATAGTGTGGTTAACTATACATATGTAAAAGAGGAAGAGGGAGTGAACAATTTGATAGATCAATCAACAAATCAGAAAAGCTATGCTCCTATTGTGATAACGCTTTCTGTAGTTGTCAATGCGATTATTTTATTTTTGTTTTTTGGACCTGTTGGCTACAAAGGAGAGGTACATTTTGATGTAACAATCTTGCCGATGTTAAATGCAATTTTTAATAGCTTTACATTTGTATTTTTATTGGCAGCATTGTTTTCTATTATTAAAAAGAATGTAAAGATGCACCGAGGTTTTATTCTTGCGGCATTTACAACAACATTGCTATTTTGTGTTTCATATTTATCGTATCATTATTTAGCACCAGCAACGCATTTTGGTGGGCAAGGTATCATTAAATATGTGTACTTCTTTATTTTAATTACGCATATTTTCCTTGCGGCAATTATTGTACCGCTTGCATTATTCTCGCTTGTATATGGTTTTACAAACCAATTGCCTCGTCATCGTAAGATTGTACGTTGGACGATGCCAATTTGGTTATACGTAAGTCTTTCTGGTGTTATTGTTTACTTAATGATTTCACCGTATTATCAATAAAAAAATCTCAGCCTTTGGGCTGGGATTTTTTTATTCCGCTATTCATAGGTAGTAATATCCCACAACTCAAGACTTAAAGAGAGGTGAAGAAGGTAGGGGGAGGGAAAATCTGATTGGTGAGAGCTAACTTTCACTGATGGAAGATTCACTTTATGAAGCAAATATTTTTGTGAAATGAACAAAATATGTTATACAAAAGTATAGTAACTTTTATATTGGAAGGATGGGTAGGAAATTATGCAAAATTTTATATTTCGTAATCCGACAAAGCTTATTTTTGGGCAAGGGCAATTAGAACAATTAAAAACAGAGATTCCTCAGTATGGTAAAAAGGTTCTTCTCGTATATGGCGGGGGGAGTATTAAACGAAATGGCGTATATGATAATGTAATCTCTATATTAAACGAAATTGATGCGGAAATTTTTGAATTAACAGGCGTTGAACCGAACCCACGTTTATCTACTGTAAATAAAGGAATTCAAATCTGTAAAGAAAATGATATTGAATTTATTTTAGCTGTCGGTGGTGGAAGTGTCATCGATTGTACGAAAGCAATTGCTGCAGGTAGTAAATATGATGGTGATGTATGGGACATTGTGACAAAGAAAGCATTTGCAAATGAAGCTTTACCATTTGGTACAGTACTAACTCTTGCAGCGACAGGTTCTGAGATGAACGCAGGGTCTGTTATTACAAATTGGGAAACAAATGAAAAGTATGGGTGGGGTAGTCCTGTTACGTTCCCACAGTTTTCTATTTTAGATCCAGCGCATACAGCTTCTGTACCAAGAAATCAAACTATTTATGGTATGGTTGATATTATGTCCCATGTATTAGAACAATACTTTCATCAAGGTTCAAATACAGAATTACAAGACCGCTATTGTGAATCTATTTTAAAAACAGTCATTGAAACAGCCCCGAAACTTTTAAATGGTTTAGAGAACTATGAGCATCGAGAAACAATTTTATATTGTGGAACGATGGCGCTAAATGGCATTTTAGCAATGGGTGTCCGCGGTGATTGGGCAACGCATAATATTGAGCATGCCGTTTCAGCTGTGTATGATATTCCACATGGCGGTGGTTTAGCGATTTTATTCCCAAATTGGATGAAGCATGTTTTAGATGAAAATGTAGATCGGTTTAAACAATTTGCGGTGCGTGTGTTTCATATAGAGACGGAAGGGAAAACGGATAAGGAAATTGCGATGGAAGGTATCGAAGCGTTGCGAAGCTTCTGGATATCTATTGAAGCACCGTCTCGTTTAGCTGACTATGAAATTGGAGAAGAGAAAATTGATGTAATGGCTGAAAAAGCGATGGTTGATGGTGAATTTGGTCATTTTAAAAAATTAAATAAAAAAGATGTAGTAGAGATTTATAGAGCTTCATTATAAAGGATAAAGATAATTCAAAGAACCTTCTTGATACGTATCAAGAAGGTTCTTTGAATGTTATTGAACGGTTTAGTGGTTTTATTTGAATGAATTTGAATGTTTTTGATTGATTTTTGAATCCGATTTCATTATACTGTAATCAAAGAAGAGGTGAGTGATATGTTAACTCCTGAACGTCATCAGCTAATTTTACAGCTTGTGAAAGAGAAAAAAGTAGTGAAATTACAACAGTTGGTGGAAGAAACAAAAAGTTCAGAATCAACAATCCGTCGTGATTTAGCGCAATTAGAGAAAGGGCGTTTATTAAAAAGAGTCCATGGCGGGGCTGCTGTATTAACTGGAAAAGGTGAAGAGCCTACGATGGTTGAAAAATCAGCCAAAAACATTCAAGTGAAAAAACAAATCGCTAAGCATGCTGCGTCTTTTGTAGCAAAAGGTGATTGTATTTATTTAGATGCGGGAAGTACAACGTTTGAAATGATTCCGTATTTAATAGAGAAAGAAGTTACAGTTGTAACAAATGGACTTATGCATATTGAAGCGCTAGTTGAAAATAATATTCGTGCTTACTTGCTTGGTGGGATGATGAAGAGTCGAACAAAGGCTTTAATTGGTGCGATGGCACAGGAAAGTATGCAGCAGTATCGATTTGATAAGTGTTTCTTAGGGGCGAATGGTGTACATGAACAGCTTGGATATACAACACCTGATCCTGAAGAAGCATTGCTGAAAAAAAGGGCGTTAACATTAGCGAATGAAGGCTATTTTTTAATAGATGAAAGTAAATTTGCCGAAGTTGCATTTGCGAAAATTGCAAGTATTGAAGAAGCGACAATTATTACAAATGCATTAGAAGGAGAGCAAGAAGAATATAAACGAAAAACAAATGTAATTGAGGTTGATAAACGATGATTTATACAGTTACTTTAAATCCATCGATTGATTATGTTGTTCAAGCAGAGTATTTCACACTGGGAACTGTCAATCGAGCGGAAAAAGATATGAAATTTCCTGGTGGGAAAGGGATTAATGTATCCCGTGTGCTTCATCGGATGGGAATAGATAATACAGCGCTCGGTTTTATAGGTGGATTCACAGGTCAATTTATTGAAGATGTTTTGAAAAGTGAAGGTGTTAGGACGAATTTTGTTCATGTAGATGGAGATTCGCGTATTAATGTGAAAATAAAGGGACAGGAAGAAACAGAACTGAACGGGCAAGGGCCTGTTATTACGGATGAGCAGCTCGGGCAGTTGATGAACAAAATTGAAAATATGCAGGCTGGTGATTATCTTGTATTAGCTGGTAGTATTCCAGCATCGATTCCAAAAACATTTTATGAAACGATTGCTGCTTTTGGAGCAGAACGTCACATTAACGTCATTGTTGATGCGAGCGGAAGTGCGCTTCAGTATGTGACTCAAAATAAGCCATTTTTAATCAAGCCGAATCATTATGAGCTTGGAGAATTATTTGGAGAAAAGCTTTCAACAGTAGAAGAAATTATTCCATATGGAAAAAAGTTAATTGAACAAGGTGTACAGAATGTAATTGTTTCTATGGCAGGAGATGGAGCTTTATTATTTACAAGTGAAGGAATATATGAGGCAACCGTACCAAAAGGAACAGTTATCAATTCTGTCGGAGCGGGAGACTCTCTTGTTGCAGGCTTTGTGGGGATATATGAAAAAACGAAAGATATTGAAGAAGCAATTCGTTATGGTGTAGCAACAGGAAGTGCAACAGCTTTTTCAGCTGATTTATGTACGAAAGATAAAGTAGAGGAATTATTATCGCAAGTAATGATTACAAAGCGGTAGGGGGAACAGAATATGAAAATTACAGAACTTTTAAAAAGGGATACCGTTATCATGGATTTGACAGCTTCAGCAAAAGAAGCTGTCATCGATGAATTAGTAGAGAAACTAGAAAAGGCAGGAAGATTGAATAGCCAAGAGGAATTTAAAGAGGCTATTTTACAGCGTGAAATGCAGAGTACAACTGGAATTGGTGAAGGGATTGCTATTCCACATGCCAAAACAAAAGCAGTCAAACAACCAGCTATTTGCTTTGGACGAAGTGTAAGCGGTGTCAATTATGAGTCGCTTGATGGACAACCAGCTCATTTATTCTTTATGATTGCGGCTAGTGAAGGAGCAAACAATACACATTTAGAAACACTATCTCGTCTATCTACGTTATTAATGGATGAAGGGTTTCGCAAACAACTGTTAGAAGCAAAAAGTGAAGAGGAGCTTCTTCGTTTGTTCGATGAAAAAGAAAATGAACAAGAAGATGAGCAAAGTGAAGTAACAAAACCGGAAGGAAATGAACCATATGTGTTAGCGGTAACAGCTTGTCCGACTGGTATCGCTCACACATATATGGCTGCGGACAGTCTAAAGGCAAAGGCAGCAGAATTAGGAATTGCGATTAAGGTCGAAACAAATGGTTCTACTGGTGTGAAAAATGGATTAACGAAAGAGGATATTGAGCGTGCAACAGCTATTATCGTTGCGGCGGATAAACAAGTAGAAATGAATCGCTTCGCTGGAAAGCATGTTATTCAAGTACCAGTTGCAGATGGTATTCGGAAATCAGACCAGCTAATTAATCGAGCTGTGAATCAAGAAGCCCCGATTTTTAAAGGAATAAAAGAAAATAGAAAAGTAGAGGAGCCAGAGAAGGAAAAAGGATTTGGTATATATAAGCATTTAATGAATGGTGTTAGTAATATGTTACCTTTCGTTGTTGGTGGCGGTATTTTAATTGCACTAGCCTTTTTCTTTGGTGGTATCGATACGAAAGGGCCGATTGCAGAAACATTAATGTCAATTGGTGGTAAAGGGGCATTCCAATTCCTTGTTCCGATATTAGCTGGATTTATTGCGAGTTCTATTGCGGATCGCCCAGGGTTTATGCCTGGTATTGTCGGTGGATTTTTAGCAGCGCAAGCAAATGCAGGATTTTTAGGTGGATTAATTGCTGGTTTCTTAGCTGGATATATTGTACTTGGTTTAAAGAAAGTATTAGCAGGTTTACCAGCACAATTAGAAGGAATTAAACCTGTTTTATTATATCCGGTACTTGGTTTGTTACTTACAGGGGTATTAATGTTGAAAGTTGTAAATCCTCCTGTTGTTGCTTTAAATGAGGCATTAACGAGTTGGTTAAATGGTTTAGGTGGCGCGAATGCTATACTATTAGGGCTTATTTTAGGTGGAATGATGGCTATTGATATGGGTGGTCCTATTAATAAAGCAGCATTTACATTTGGGATTGCTGCAATTGAGGCTGGAAACTTTGGTGTGCATTCAGCTGTTATGGCTGGTGGAATGGTACCTCCGCTTGCGGTTGCACTTGCAACTACACTTTTTAAAGCGAAATTTACAGAAGCAGAACGTAAATCGGGTTTTACAAACTATATTATGGGGGCATCATTTATTACAGAAGGGGCAATACCATTTGCGGCTGCTGATCCAATCCGTGTAATTGTCAGTTGTGTTGTGGGCTCAAGTCTTGCTGGTGCATTATCGATGTTATTTGGAATTACATTGCCAGCGCCACACGGTGGAATATTTGTTATATTATTAGTGAATAAACCAGTTCTATATATTCTTTCTATATTAATAGGTTCTATTGTATCTGCCCTTATGTTAGGGATATGGAAAAAGAAAATTTCATAAAAAATTCAAAAGGACAGCGGCCATATTAGGTAGCTGTCCTTTTCGGATTATAGTGTACGTTGTATATATGAATATCAAAATGTATATGATTTATGACATGAAAAGACATAGCGCAACCAAGAATTGTAATGTTTCGGTGTTTTTTTGTAACAAGATGGTAATACTATTACTTTTATTGCAAAAAAAACATATGAGTTTGAAAGAAAAAAATGATTAAAACTCTTAAAAATACGTATAGAACACTATTTTCTTTTATTCTACTTTATATTACAAAGCATTAATGGTTGATTACGAATCGTTTGTAATTGTGTGATATCCTAAATCTCCTGAAAAACTGTTGCTATAATGAGGACACGAAAACAAAGCGAATGGAGGCTATTCATGAAAAAATTAATTGGTATAGCAGCAGCAGCGGTTTTTGGTCTTGGGATTTTCACTACTTCTGCAAAAGCAGAAACTGTTGTAACAACAGAGGTATTAAATGTACGCGAGAACCCAACTACTGAATCACAAGTTGTAGGTAAAGTATTAAATGGTCATAAATTAGATGTTACAAATACAGAAAACGGATGGTCACAAATCAAATTAAATGGTAAAGACGCATTCGTAAGCACAGAATTTACAAAAAGCATCTATTACGTAACAGCAAATGTATTAAACGTACGTGCTGAAGCGAACACAAACTCAGAAATTCTTGGTACGCTTAAGAAAGACGATATGATCGAAACAACGAACCAAGTACAAAATGGATGGTTACAATTCGAATATAACGGGAAAACGGCTTACGTTCATGTTCCTTTCTTAACAGGTACAGCACCTGTTATTGAAAAACAAGAAACGACTGCTCCTGCTCAAGCTGCAGCACCTGCTAAAGCAGAGGCAAAAGCACCAGCAGCACAAGAAAAACCAGTAGCACAAGAAAAGCCAGCTGCTAAACCTGCTGTCAAAGCAGCAGAAACAAACACTCCTTCTGGTGGTCGTGAACTAACAGTTGAAGCTACAGCATATACAGCTCATCCGAGTGAAAATGGCGGCACATATGGTGGTCGTGTATTAACTGCAATGGGTCATGACCTAACAGCGAATCCAAACATGAAAATGATTGCTGTTGACCCGAAAGTGATTCCACTTGGATCAAAAGTATGGGTAGAAGGTTACGGAGAAGCAATTGCTGGTGACACTGGCGGTGCAATTAAAGGTAACCGTATCGATGTTCTAGTTGGCTCAGATAGCGCTGCTAACAAATGGGGACGTAAATCTGTTAAAGTGAAAATTTTAAAATAATGCTATTGTTGTTAAAAAAATAAATCCAGCACTTAAATATCGAGTGCTGGTCTTTCAGGCTGTTGGGAATTTCCTAACAGCCCTTTTTGTGAGTTTAAAATGGATATACAGTGCGGCCTGTGATGATTTTATATGCACTGCAAAATTGGGTTTGTGCATATTGTTTAGTCGGTTCGTCTAAAGTTTGATTGTCCAATAATGTATGAAAGGAACGTAGTAAGCAGCTTAAAGCGAAATATAATTCTTCTTGTGAGCAGTTCTTTTCTTTTAAGGATGTTTCTAAAATGAATTCTTCCGTTAATGTTGAAAAATTAAGCGTAGCTTGTCCGATTTTCATTATATCCTCTCCGATCCTATTTTTTATCATGTATATGTACCATTGGACAAACTATGTCAAATTTATCTCGCCATTTAGGGAGTAAGGTCCTCATCACAAGATTTAGAGGGAGGCGAGAAACTTTATAAAAGCCTGTTTGGTTAGGGGGATAATCGGTGAGGGAAGAAGGTGATCTTACTTGGTTAAAGGTTCACTGTATCATTCTTATTTTTTGAATTTCATTTATAGTATTGAAAGAACTTGCATTATGACTATTAAAATTGGTAAGATTGGATATAATGATCAGATGGATAAGATTACATAAAGAGAGTTGAAGTATATGGGAGAACTGCAACGTGAAAAAGTTGCTGTCATCATCGGACCGACTGCGGTGGGAAAGACAAAATTAAGCATTGATCTCGCAAAAGCGTTAAATGGTGAAATCATTAGCGGGGACTCAATGCAAATTTATCGTACGATGGATATCGGGACAGCTAAGGCAACAATGGAAGAAATGGAAGGAATTCCGCATTACATGATCGATATTAAAAATCCAGAAGATTCATTTTCTGTAGCGGAATTTCAAGAGCTTGTTCGAGGTTATATTCGAGAAATTACAGAACGTGGGAAACTACCGATTATTGTTGGTGGTACAGGCCTTTATATACAATCAGTTTTATATGACTATCAGTTTACAGATGAAGCTGGAGACCCTGTATATCGAGAGGAACTAGAAAAACTAGCGACAGAACATGGTGTAGAATATGTACATGAAAAGCTGCGAGAGGTAGATCCAGAAAGTGCAAGTCGCATTCATATGAATAATGTAAGGCGTGTCATTCGTGCTTTGGAAATTTTTCATACAACGGGGCAGAAGATGAGTGATCAACTTGAAAAGCAAGAAAATGAGTTGTTATATGATGTTTCGCTAATCGGCTTGACTATGGATCGCGGAATGTTATATGATCGCATCAACTTGCGTGTTGATCTTATGGTCAAACAAGGATTGCTGCAAGAAGTGAAGGCTTTATACGAAAATGGAGTCAGGGACTGTCAATCTATTCAAGCGATTGGTTACAAAGAATTATATAATTATTTTGAAGGGCATGTTTCGCTAGAAGAAGCGATAATGCAATTAAAAACAAATTCGCGTCGCTATGCAAAGCGTCAACTAACATGGTTCCGTAATAAGATGGATGTTACATGGTTTGATGTGACCGATGGTGAAAAAACAGCAGAAATTTTGCGGTACATAGAAGGAAAGCTACAATTAAAGTCGAATAATAAGTAAGTAGAGAAAAAGAGGAGGATTCGACATGAAGCAATCAATCAATATTCAAGATCAGTTTTTAAATCAACTCCGTAAAGAAAATACGTTTGTGACGCTGTACTTATTAAATGGTTTCCAGCTTCGTGGATTAATTAAAGGTTTTGATAACTTTACAGTTTTATTGGAAACAGAAGGTAAGCAACAGCTTATTTATAAACATGCTATTTCTACATTTGTTCCACAAAAAAACGTTTCAATTGAATTAGAGTAGTAAAGAATTGTACATAGCAAAAAAGAGCGAGTGATTCGCTCTTTTTTTATTTATATATTTTAGAGATTCTTTAATGAATGCGGAAAATAGAGAGTCTAACAGTGGTATCACCTGTCTCGGGAATAGTGATTGTATTAGTGGTAGATTGAATAGTAATCGTAGTTCTGGATTTTAAAGTTTCAATTGTTGAAAATGTAATTGAACTTCCAATTGTGTTTGCTGAAAAGTTATCTGAAGGTATGTTGCCATTAATGGAAATTCCAAAGCCGAAGGGAGCTGACCCCGAAAATATTGTTGAAGCTGAAAAGTCAATGACATATACACCATCTTCAAGGATTGTGATTGTATCTGTTGCATCGAAATGTATGTTATTTATGTTTGAGATAAGATTGAACTGGATGTTTTGATTAGGTTTTATAGTTTGTGGAAGTGTATTTTTAAGTACGGCTGTAGTTACTGGAAAACTAAACCCTTGAGGTCCTCGTTCCCCTTGAATACCTTGTTCTCCCTGAGGTCCTCGCTCCCCTTGAATACCTTGTTCTCCCTGAGGTCCTCGCTCCCCTTGAATACCTTGTTCGCCCTGAGGCCCTTGCTCGCCCTGAAGCCCTTGCTCGCCCTGAGGCCCTTGTTCGCCCTGAGGCCCTTGCTCGCCTTGAATACCTTGCTCGCCCTGAGGCCCTTGCTCGCCTTGAAGCCCTTGTTCGCCCTGAGGCCCTTGCTCGCCTTGAATACCTTGCTCGCCTTGAATACCTTGCTCGCCCTGAGGCCCTTGCTCGCCTTGAATACCTTGTTCGCCCTGAGGTCCCTGTTCGCCCTGAGGTCCTTGCTCGCCTTGAGGTCCTTGTTCGCCTTGAAGCCCTTGCTCGCCTTGAGGTCCTTGTTCGCCTTGAGGTCCTTGTTCGCCTTGAGGTCCCTGTTCGCCTTGAGGTCCTTGTTCGCCTTGAGGTCCTGGTTCGCCTTGAGGTCCTGGTTCGCCTTGAGGTCCCTGTTCGCCTTGAGGTCCCTGTTCGCCTTGAGGTCCTGGTTCG
>NZ_KB895745.1:0-12334 GCF_000374965.1 Bacillus sp. 95MFCvi2.1
ATTGATGTGCAGATCATTTGTGTGAGCAAACTTTAAACAAGAAAAAGAATCCCAGAAATCATAAGGGATTCTTTTTCTTTATGTAATTACGGCATTAACATTTTTGCTACAGATAATGATGTCCTATGTAAACTTCATATGTATAGGTTATTCATAGTTTAAATAAGATGATTTTTTAATATATTTGTCGAATTATTTGTTGTTGCAACATATTAATTAAAGCGAGGTTTATGAGTTATGATTCGGTTAATCGAGGAAACAGATGCAGAACCTTTTTTAGAATTATGTAGAAAGATTGATGAAGAAACGGAATTTATGTTATTTAAGGAAGGGGAGAGAACTACTACAATTGAACAACAAAAAAGTGCTATCAAAAGAATGTCTCAATCTTCTAATTCAGCTATTTTTGTTGCTGAGATTGAAGATGAATTAGTAGGATACTTGATGGCAATTGGTGGTCAACCTAAAAGAATTAGGCATAGTGTTTATATTGTTGTTGGTGTAACTCATGAAAATAGTGGAAAAGGAATTGGAACTAAGTTATTTAAAGAACTTGAAAATTGGGCAAAGACTTTTGGTGTAATCAGATTAGAGTTGACTGTAAGAGTAAATAATACATCAGCCATTTCTTTATATGAGAAATTAGGTTATGAGATTGAGGGCATAAAAAGAGGTTCTTGTGTTGTTGATGGAGATTTAGTTGATAGTTATTATATGTCTAAGATTTTAAATGTATAGGTTTTACTTCTGATAACGAATCTTATGTTATCAACGCTTATAATAAGATAACAAAATGTAGAAAAGTAAAAATTTCGTTTAGGGGGTACCTCAAGACCTTAGCTTGATGGCCATGTGGTACTACCCCTATGTGAAATGTAGTAATTATTATTGTACTTGGACACAATTCATTTACTACAGTATTAAGTATATCACTTACATCATGTATCTTTTATAAAGAAGTATGTCGAATTCAAGAATATTAGTTTTTTATATGAAAAAGAAATATATAACCTTGAAATTAAAGTCTTTGCAATTGTTCATATTTTTATTTCATATAAAACTTTCTAAATACAGATGAAATGATAAGTATAGAATCATTTCATCTGTATTACAATAACTATGAGCTTTCTTCTTTTGTTAGGTGACTATGTTTTTTCGAATAAACAAAGTATACAACTACTCCAATTGCTAACCAAACACCAAAGTACACCCATGTTGTTAACGGTAAATTTAGCATTAAGAATAAACAGCAAACAATTGAAATGATCGGCAAAATTGGTACAAGTGGTACCATAAATCCACGCTGTAATTTCGGATGTGTTTTACGAAGGATGATAACTGATACACCAACCATCGCAAACGTTAATAGCGCCCCAATATTCGCTAAATTCGACAATTCTTTTAAATCGATAAATCCAGCAATTAAAGCACTACCAATCCCTGTTAACCAAGTTGAAAATGTTGGTGCTTCTGTCTTCTTGTTAATTTTCGCAAAAGATTCTGGCAATAAACCGTCACGACTCATTGCAAAGAATACACGTGTTGTTGCGTAAATATAAGCAAAAATTACAGCCATAATACCAATTACAGCTCCAATAGCAATTACACCAGCTACTTTATCTTGTCCTACAACTTCTAGTACATAAGCCATTGCTTCTGGTACATCTAACTCTTTATAAGAAACCATACCAGTCATAACAAGACAAACCACAACATAAATGATTGTACAAATAACTAACGAAGCAATGATACCAATTGGAAGGTCACGTTGTGGATTTTTCACTTCTTCTGCTGAAGTTGCTAATGCATCGAAACCTAAGAAAGCAAAGAATACTGCTGCTCCTCCGGCAAAGACTCCACTTAAACCATACGGTGCAAATGGTACCCAGTTTTCTGGTTTTACGTAGAATACACCAACCGCAATGAATAAGCTAACAATAGCAATTTTGATTAATACCATTGCGTTATTCACACGTTTACTTTCTTTCGTACCACGTGATAATAGCCATGTTAGTACTAACGTAATGACTACTGCTGGTAAGTTAACGATACCACCTTGTGATGGAATCGTTAACAGTTCTTTTGGAATTTCTAATCCAAATCCACTTATCAAGTTATGGAAATAACCTGTCCATCCACCAGCTACTGCTGCTGTTGTTACAACGTATACCGATAGTAAGGTCCATCCCATTAAATGGGCTACAAACTCCCCAATTGTAGCATAAGAGTATGTGTACACACTACCTGAAACAGGAAGTGTAGAAGCAACTTCTGCATAACATAATGCTGCAAATCCGCAAACAATTGCGGCAATCATAAATGAAAAAATAACTGCTGGACCAGCATCTCTTGCTGCTACTAATCCAGTTAATACAAGAACGCCTGTACCAATTATTGCGCCAATTCCTAGCATTGTTAAGTCAAATGCCCCTAAATTTTTTGACAAAGTTTTACTTTTACTTTCTTCTAACAATTGCATAACAGATTTCTTTTTAAACAGGTTGGCCACGATATATGTCCCCTTTTACCAAAGAAGAGCTAAGATGTCTTCTCCTAGCTCTTCTTTGGTAAAATTAATTTATTTTATAAGATATTCAAAGAGTTATTTTACTTCATTCGCAACAAAGAAATGCTCACATACACTGGAAATGCGTTTTAAGTCCACATTTCCACCTGAAATAACCGCTACTACTTTTTTACCTTTTGTATATTGATCAACTTTTCCTGCAAGAAGAGCAGCTGTAGCTAATGCTCCAGCTCCTTCTACAACAGCTTTTCCACGTTGTAGTAAGTCTTTCATGGCTACTTCTAATTCCTCTTCTGATACCGTTACAATATCATCCACTAATTCTTTAACAATTTCAAAGGTTAAGTCTCCTGGTATTTTAACAGCACATCCATCAGCTATTGTTGGTGCTTCATAATGGGATACAATTTTTCCAACATCATAAGAAGCTTTCATTCCATGGACATTATCAGCTTGAACACCAATAATATTAATTGATGGATTAAATGATTTAAGTGCAACTGCAATTCCTGAAATAATACCTCCACCACCAATAGGCACAATTACAGTATCAACATCCCACATATCATCAAGAATATCTAAACCAATTGTTCCTTGGCCAGCCATTACCTCTACATCATCGTATGGATGTAAATATGTTTCTCCTGTTTCCTGTATAATCTCTTCACATTTAGCCTTAGCATCATCAAAGGTATCCCCATGTAAAATAACTTCAGAACCATATCCTCTGGTAGCATCAACTTTGGCTTGTGGTGCAGAAATTGGCATAACAATTTTACTTTTGATTCCAAGTAAATGAGAAGATAATGCAACACCTTGTGCATGATTCCCAGCTGAACAAGCAATCACACCATGTGCTTTTTCTTCATCTGTTAAATTTGAAATTTTATTAAATGCACCACGAAACTTAAATGATCCAGTTAATTGCATATTTTCTAACTTCAAATGAATTTCTCCACCCGTTTTACTCGTCAAATAAAATGATTTAACAAGGGGGGTCTTACGTGCATTTCCAGAAAGAATTTGTTGAGCTTTTTTTATATCACCAATGTTAAGTGGTAAATTTTTGTTAATCATAGTAACACTTCTTTCAGTGGTTTATAATCTAACTCTAACGTCTTTCCTAAATTCTCATAGGTAATAAAACCTTTATAAATGTTTATACCAGATGCTAAAGCCGGTTTAGTATTTATTGCATTTTCTAATCCCTCTTTAGCAATTAATAATAAATATTCAATATTTCCATTTGCTAAAGCCATGGTCGAAGTACGTGGGGTGGCACCAGGCATATTTGGTACAGCATAATGGATTACATCATGCTTAATAAATATAGGGTTATCATGTGTTGTATAGTGATCAACTGTTTCAACTGTTCCACCTTGGTCAATTGCAATATCAACAATAACACTGCCAGGTTTCATTGATTGAACCATATATTCTTTTACAATTTTCGGTGGTTTAGCTCCTGGTATTAAGATAGTTGAAATAAATAAGTCTGCCTCTTTTATATGCTTTTCTAAGTTTTCAGTATTGGATTCAATAACCTCTACAGAATCATTCACATATCTTTCTTTTAAATAAGCAATTTGGGTTTTGTTTAATTCTAGAATAGTCACATGGCAACCAATTCCAATTGCCATATCACATGCATTAATAGATGCATTTCCTCCACCTAAAATGACAACATTTCCAGCAGGGATACCCTCAATTCCTGATAATAAAATCCCTTCTCCTTGATGTTGTTTTTCTAGATAATAAGCTCCCATAAAGACCGCACGGCGGCCAGCAATCGCACTCATGGGCTTTAACAGAGTCAAAACACCATCTTCACTAATTGTCTCTCCAGCAATTGCAGTAGTTCCTGCTTGTCTCATTGCTTCAACACACTCTTTAGAAGCTGCTAGATGTAAAAATCCCCATACAATGAGATCTTTTTTAAAGTAGTGATATTCTGCAGATAGTGGTTCTTTCACTTTTACTACCATATCAACGTCCCAAGCTTCTTTTTGAGTTACTATGCTTGCACCTGCATTTGTATATTCATCATTAGTATAACCAGATCCTAATCCAGCATCTTTTTGTACCAAAACTTGATGTCCCTCTGCAACTAACTTTTGAGCATTTTCGGGAGTCATTCCCACACGAGATTCACCTTTTTTTATTTCTTTTACTACTCCGATTTTCATACTCACACTTCCTTTTGAAATTAATATATCTAACAATTTAAATAAAAAATGACAAGTACACCAAACTTATTATGTGTATACATGCTATTTTTCATTTATCTCGCTGTTTTGCCCCTACAAGATAGCAAGATTCAAAACCCTAAGTCAATCAATTTGTGAAATCATTCACAAAATGTATTTATTTGCTCGGTAATAAAATTCTATCTTGAAAATTATTATTGTATAGCATTTTAGTCTGTGCTAGACTTTGTCACGAATAACATCTCTTCTGAATTTAAAGCAACTTATCATTATGTAATACAAATTAAAAATCTATGCGTTGAGTATTAATTGTGTTAGGAAGACTTCTCTACTAGAAGCATGACCAAACATATTTGTGAAGTATTTCACAAATATGTTTGGTCATTAGTACTCATTTTCTATTCCTAATTCTAGGCAAATATATATTTAATTAGATATTCAAGTTTAAGCTTAAAAATATTATGTGAAAAACTAGGGATAATATCTAAATATGAGAACACCAAGTGCTGCGATTCATTAGAGATTTTGTTTATTTTTATAAAACAGGAGTGATTGTTATGTCACAACAACAACTAAAAAAAGAAATTGGTTTCTTTGCTGCTTTGACTACAGTTATTGGTACCGTAATAGGGGCTGGTGTTTTTTTTAAACCAACTGCATTATATGGTATCACTGGTACAGCCAGTTTAGGGTTGCTCGCATGGGTTATTGGCGGAATATTAACTGTTTGTGCAGGATTAACAGGGGCTGAATTATCGGCTGCTATTCCAGAAACAGGTGGTATGATGGCTTATTTAAAACGTACTTACGGAAATTTAACAGCATTTTTACTAGGTTGGGCTCAAACCGTCATTTACTTTCCAGCAAATATTGCAGCACTTGCTATTATTTTCGGAACCCAAACTGTTAACTTGTTTGGATTAAATGCTAATGAAAATAAAATGATGATTGTAGGAATTGCTGTTATAACCGCAACCTTTGTAACTCTTATGAACTTTTTAGGTGCTAAAGCTGCTGGAGGGATCCAAACCGCTTCCACTATAGGTAAATTACTTCCTTTAGCTCTTATTATTATTTTTGGTTTGCTACACAAAGGTGATGTAACTTTTCAATTGTACCCAATTGAGGCAGGACCAGATAAATCTTTTATATCCGCTCTAGGTTCTGGCTTACTTGCAACGATGTTTGCCTATGATGGATGGATACACGTAGGGAATATAGCTGGCGAAATGAAAAATCCCAAAAAAGATCTACCTAAAGCAATAATACTAGGATTATCAATTGTTACGGTTGTTTATTTATTAATTAATATTGCATTCCTAATGGTTATGTCTGCAACAGCACTTGCAGGAACTGATACACCTGCATCTGAGGTTGCAAAAATTCTTTTTGGTACAATGGGTGGAAAACTAGTTAGTATAGGTATTTTAATATCTGTATTTGGTACAATTAATGGATATATTATGACAGGTATGAGAATTCCTTATGCTATGGCATTAGAAAATAAACTACCTTTTAGTAAATGGTTTGCTACATTATCTAATAAGAGCAGAGTTCCTTATAATTCTGGAATATTTGTCTTGTTGGTTTCAATAATCATGATGCTTATAGGAGGATTTAATACGTTAACAGATATGTTAGTATTTGTTATATGGATATTCTATACAATGACATTTTTAGCTTTATTCATTTTACGTAAAAGAGAGCCAGAACTTGCACGTCCTTACAGGGTACCCTTATACCCGATTGTACCGACGATAGCTTTATTAGGTGGCTTATTTATAGTCTTTAATACGTTATTTACACAAACATTACTAGCCTTATGTGGAATAGGACTAACGGCTTTAGGCCTTCCAATTTACTTTATAATGCGTAATAAGCATATTGATGTAAAAACAGAGGATTAAATTGTGTCCAAATGTGCGAAATTCTCGAAATGATATGGCGAGGCCTAATAAGGAACAGCAAAAAAGACATTTTCCCCAGTTGAAGATGTCTTTTTTATGCAACTTTCCCTAGATTTCAATAACATTATATGCAATTTACTTAGAATTATACCTAATAGTTGCGGCTTGATAAATCCCCCCACCCGTAACTTTTGCATAACATATAAATAATAGAAAATACGGGTCTGTTGCAAAGTTTTTTTACACATAGAGACATGGGAAGATTGTGGTCAAATTTTATGAAATCGATAATAAATTCTGTAATTCGTTATACGTCGAAAAGACGGAGTCTGATTGAAGACTTCGTCTTTGTTTGTATATGGCATGAAGCGTTTCTATCCCTTTTATCGTATGTGAGGCATGACGAAGACTTTGAAATCCTAAGGAACGAGCGAAACGGCGCTTCACGTGTCGATGATCTTGCGCAATGAGATTATTGAGATATTTTGTTGTACGATGAAAGGTATTTTTGTAAAAGTCTATTCTCTGTAATTTTTTAAATGCGCAAATTAAGGAAGGAGCCTTATCTGTAGTCAAAACCGTATTTATCTTCCTAAGTCTATTAAAACGCCATAATTCCCTACTCTTGGTTTAGAAAGTAGGGAATATTTTTTGTAAAGGATTTATCGTTTTTTCTCAAAGTACTACATTTAGAAAGAATAACATTTTTTACACTTGGGGGTAGTTGGATTTCTTAAGTTGATGGGCATGTGGCGGCACCTTGAAAAGAAGTTCCTTTTTTCTGAGAAATGTATATAAATGCAAAATGAATAATAAATACCCGAAAGGATTTTATATTTCCTTAATTTATTCCTTTCCATCTACACTAATCATTTATTACAACAGCTTTCACGTTTAAAATAAGATGTTTCAACAAAGGAAAATATAAGTATCTTTATAATGAGTTCCCAATATAATCAATGTGTTAATCAAAGGAACTCTGTGTTATTTTTATTTTTTTACTAACTAATACAGCTTCAAACAATGGACACAATTGCTACATGCCAAGTGTAATTTATTACCCATTCAAAATTCTGTTTATTCAATCTTTCTAAAAATAAAAAAATATTAAACTCATAAATATACAAGTTATAATGAGGGCGTCGAGAGATAATCTATTACCTCTGGAGAAAATATCAAACCTGATTCTGGTGCAAAATTCTAAAGACCTTGCAAGTAATCTTCTAAAATTGGACATACTGATACGATTACTCTAAGAAAGGTGTGTGATCAGAAGGGAAATTTATTCAACATGAAAATGGAAGCGTTATCAGCCAGATCTTATTTTGAATTGGTCATTCTAATAACTTAGATTCAACTGCAATTAAAAATAATAAATTATGGGGGTGCTTATATGAACATGAATGTAGCATCTATTAAAGAAAAAAAGGTTGTTAAATACAAAAGTTGTTTTGATGTGATTGGGCCGGTCATGATAGGTCCTTCAAGCTCACATACTGCAGGTGCTTTAGCTATTGGAGCAGTTGCTAATAAATTATTTCAAGGTCTTCCAAAAAAAGTCGTGGTAAGGTATTATGAATCATTTGCTGAAACCCATAAAGGACACGGAACTGATTTTGCAATTATTGCTGGAATATTAGGATTTGCTACCGATGACAGCAAAGTGCCAGATGCTATTAAAATAGCAGAATCTAAAGGCATGGACATTACCTTTATTGAAAAAGCAGGTGATAGTCCTGCTGGTCATCCAAATACGGCAGATGTATATTTAGAAGATGAAAATCGAAGTATTAGAACGGTGGGTATTTCGGTCGGCGGCGGATTAATTGAAGTCAAACATGTTGAAATTGACGGATTTAGCTTAGATCTTCAGGGCCCATTGCCAGTTATTATTGCGATTTCCGAAAGAGCTGACTTTGAATTTGTCTTACGCAGGATCTTTAAACAATATGATGTGGAAATTAACGACTTTCATAGTTTAGAAGAAAGCGGAAAATATTTATATGCATTCGCTTTGGATTCGCTATTGCCTGGTGATGCTCAGAAGGAATTGGGAAGTTTAAGCGGTCTAGCTAATATCATTATTCTTTAGTTACATTAAGGGGTGAAAAAATATGTATATGACCATAAAAGAAATTGTGGATGCAGCTAATAAAAGGAAAAAACCAATTTATGAATTAGCAATCGAACAGGAAATCGAACAAACTAAAACTTCTTATGAAGAAGTTTGGAGTAAAATGGAAAGAAATTTAGCGACTATGGAAAATGCCATAAATAAAAGTATCGAGGGCGACGGGGTATTTTCTCCGACTGGTTTAACCGGAGGCGATGCTGTTAAAATAAAAAAATATCGAGAAAACGGAAAAACTCTTTCTGGAGATTTGATGGTGTTAGGGATTCAAAGTGCTATCGGTGTTAATGAAGTAAATGCTTCATTAGGGGCTATTTGTGCGACTCCAACAGCAGGCGCGAGTGGGACAATCCCGGGAGTCCTATTTAGTATTAAAGATACGTTTCAGTTAGGTCATGAAGATATGGTCCATTTTCTATTCACTTCATCTTTATTTGGAATGATAGTCGCAAATAACGCTTGTATTTCCGGAGCGTACGGAGGATGTCAAGCTGAAGTAGGCAGTGCCTCAGCAATGGCGGCGGCTGCAGCGGTAGAAGCTGCTGGAGGAACGCCACAGCAATCTTCTGAAGCTTTCTCAACCGCATTACAAAATTTACTCGGTTTAGTTTGTGATCCGGTCGCTGGTTTGGTAGAAATTCCTTGTGTAAAGAGAAACGCCATTGGAACGGCAAATGCTTTAGCAGCAGCGGACATCGCATTAGCCGGCGTAAACAATATCATCAATGCTGACGAAGTTATTGAAGCGATGTATAGAGTTGGAAGACAGATGCCTCGCGAATTAAGAGAGACAGGTTTAGGCGGAATTGCGGCCACACCTACAGGGATTGCCATTAAAAGTAAAATTTTTGGAGAGAAACAATTAAATAAATAAACGGTTATTTGAAATATTGTGAAATAGTTAACAATTCTGTTCTCTATTGTTCTCCTAAGGATGTCTGTATATTAAGAGCCATTGTCATTGAAATATACTACTATACAATTAAAATATACTACTATATAATTAAAATGCTTTGTAAACGCTAACAAATTCATTGGGTTGATGACTAGCGAATTTTTCGATTTTGATCAACTTAGAAGAAGGACACACGATGTGGAGCATCTTGTAAGCAATTCGCTTTTCAAGAATGGTCTATATTCCTAAGCTTTAAAAAGAGACGTAAGAATAGGATACAAGGAGGAATTATTATATGAATGGAAATACTGCAAAAACAATAGAATTTCAAGCTGAAAATACTGCAGTAAAAAATGAGAAATATCCAGACCCTAAAAAGTGGCATAAACAGGATACTACCTGGGCATTGAGCCTTTTTGGAACAGCAATTGGAGCAGGAGTACTCTTTTTACCTATTAATGCAGGTTCAGGTGGTTTATTATCATTACTGTTAATTACCATACTTGCATATCCTGTTATGTATTACTCACATAGGGCGCTTGCTAAAATGATATACGCTTCCAATTCTGCTGATGAGGGGATTACAGGTACAATAAGAGAGTATTTCGGAAATAAGGCAAGTATAATTTTTAACATAGTATATTTCGTCTCAATTTATACTATCGTGCTGATGTATTCGGTTGCACTTACAAATACTGCAAGTAGTTTTATCGTGCATCAATTGCACATGCCGGAGCCTCCAAGGGCCATTTTATCACTTGTATTAGTACTCGGTCTTATAGCTATACTAAATTTTGGTCAAGATATCACTGTAAAGATAATGAGCATGCTAGTATACCCTTTCATAGCTTCTCTACTTTTTATCGCAATATCTTTGATTCCAAAGTGGAATACGTCAATGCTTAGTTTTTCAAGTGTTTCTACTGCTTCAACAGGAACAGGATATTTTGGAACGATATTGATGATACTACCAATCATAGTATTCTCGTTTAATCATTCTCCTATGATTTCGTCATTTGTTATGAAACAGAGAGCTACCTATGGAATAGAAGCTACTGATGCCAAATGTGCTCAAATACAAAAAGTTTGTTATATCATGACATTCGTTGTTGTTATGTTCTTTGTTTGGAGCAGTACCTTGAGTTTGACTCCAAATGATCTTATAATGGCAAAAAAAGAGAACTTGTCAATCCTATCATATCTTGCTAATGAGCTTAATTCGCCTATAATCACTATTGCAGCTCCTATCATTGCTTTTATGGCCATAACAAAGTCCTTCCTTGGCCATTATATAGGAGCATATGAGGTAATGCGTGACATGATTATCAAGTCCAGTAAAACACGCGGAAAAGATATAGGAGAAAAAACAGTTAAGACAATGATCCTTACTTTTGTCGTATTAACATGCTGGTATGTCGCTTATGCAAATCCAAGTATTCTTGGAATCATTGATGCCCTTAGCGGTCCGTTAGTTGCTGCTATCTTATGTCTATTACCAATGTATGCGATCCGTAAAGTACCAGTACTAGCTAAATACAGAGGGAAAATGAGCAATGTATTTGTCATTATTATAGGTATACTTACTGTCCTAGCAAGTATTAAGTCATTATTCTAATTCACTATTGTTGGTTCTGGTGCAAAAATAGTGGGATATGAAAAAAGAACGAAAGATCCTAGCGGAATTGAATTTTAAGTTGTTAAACCAAAGAGATCATGGATAAGATATATCTATTTTTGGACAGACTTCTCACCTTGGGGAGTTTGTCCTTTTTTGATCATATGCATAACTTCTATTCCAGCAATCACTTTTTTAGCTGTTTGCAATGATTTTAATCCAAGCATATTGGGGTGCCGCCCCATCGCCATCAAGCCTTAATGCGAAAATGTGATATTTCATTGACCTTACTCAGGTATGCAATATTGCATATAAGAATGTATTGATAAAAATGTAAGCGCTTACTATAATGAAAGCATAAAGATAAATCACATCTTAGAAACAACAAAAGAGGAGGAAATAATATGACAATCGCAATGACAATTTTAAAATTTGTAGGTGGAGCACTTCCATTCGTTCAAGAACTTTTAAAAGCATTTATGTAAGTTCACTATTTAGCAATTATTTATAAATAATTATCATACCTTAATACGAAAAAAAGGAAGGAGTTGATTTTTTTGAAAATCAAGAAAAATACTAAGGGAATAAAATTACTAGCATGTTTATCAATTGGCTTATGCACTATTAATTATTCTTCTATTTCCTTCGCTGAAACAAAAACAAATAATGCAGCTGATGCAACAAAAAAAGCTATTAACATTGATACTGGCATAGCAAATCTTAAGTATAATAATCAAGAGGTTTTAGCAGTAAATGGTGATAAAGTAGAGAGTTTTGTTCCGAAAGAAAGTACAAATTCAAATGGTAAATTTGTAGTAGTTGAACGTGAGAAAAAATCACTTACAACTTCACCAGTGGATATTTCAATTATTGATTCTGTGGCTAATCGTACTTATCCAGGAGCAGTACAACTTGCAAATAAAGCTTTTGCGGATAATCAACCTAGTTTGTTAGTAGCTAAGAGAAAACCTTTGAATATTAGTATAGACTTACCTGGCATGAGAAAAGACAATACAATTACTGTCCAAAATCCTACATATGGTAATGTGTCT
>NZ_KB895746.1:0-12049 GCF_000374965.1 Bacillus sp. 95MFCvi2.1
GTACGTTCTATGTTAGGATTCAAATCGTATGAAACAGCCACTTCTATATTGAGCGGCGTTGAAGCCATGCATATGATGAAAAAAGGACAACTTAACCTACAGGTGAAGTCTGCTCAAAATGAAGTTGGGTTCATACATAAGTTATTTGGAATTGCATCATAATCTGTCATTGAATAGGCCATGTAGGTTCTATATCTCTATCAAATGTTTTTTGCACCAGAACCTTCCATACTGATCACGTCCTTTTTAGAGTACTAGTATCAGTATGTCCAAGTTTACTAGACTTCTTGCACCAGAACCTACAACAGTACAATCAAAATGCTATTTTATGTAATTTTCTAGAAGTTAAGTCCTTATAAAATTAATTTGAGAAATATAATTATTAAAATGATAAATGGACAAAATCAATGAAATAGAAATGTAAAGGTATATCAAGAATTATCTATCTAATTAAATATAAAACAGCAAAACGAATTTTAAAGGTGTACCTTTCATAATAAGTTGAAACATATATTTAAAATATAGTTTAACCGTTTTTTAAAAAATTGTATTACGGATATGTTTATCTAAAGAAGGGGGATTAACTTGAGGAAATGTGAGCCAAGCTCAAGATATTGAGCTCGGCCCTTAGGGATGTATTTTCTTAGTGATTGTAATTCATATTATCACCTCCTTTAATGGATATTTGGAGAACAGAAATTTAAAACACATAATAAATTAACTAATATTGTTAGGAAAAAGAAACTGGCAACAACTCAATACCTC
The DNA here is from genome assembly GCF_000374965.1 of Bacillus sp. 95MFCvi2.1. Taxonomy (NCBI): domain Bacteria; kingdom Bacillati; phylum Bacillota; class Bacilli; order Caryophanales; family Bacillaceae; genus Bacillus; species Bacillus sp. 95MFCvi2.1. Next base: position 766 of record NZ_KB895746.1, read on the forward strand.
TTGAAGTAGCTGTGACCCTACGTGTTGGGCGTCTCAATAATCGTAAACGACTCGACTCTTCTAAAAGACATAAAATCAATTCTTTAATTGCTAATTTACCAAAAAAAGTTCCTACACATGTATGTGGTCCCCAACCAAACCCCAGATGTGGATTTTTTGAACGGTCAAGAATTATACTATCAGGTTCAGGAAACACTTCCGGATCCCTATTGGCTGCAGCAAACAGTACTACAATTACATCACCTTTCTGAATTGTAGTATCTCTAATTTTTGTCGTTTTGGCAGCTATGCGACCCGTTCCTTGTGCTGGTCCATCAAAACGAATTAATTCATCCACCCCAGTGTCAATTAAAGATTTATCATTTAATTTATCAAATACTTCTGGGTGTTCTAATAGAGCAAGTACGACATTACCAAATACAGCATATAAAGATCCAAAACTTGCATTGAACATCGTACCAGTTGTATTACGAATGTAATGCTCAGGAACATTTGTGTTTTGAGCATGCTTTCTAATGTATGAAACAATTCCTGGCCTATCTTCAGCAGCAAACCACTCACCAACAAGAGCATTGAGTTTTTCGCGTGCTTGATTACCTGGTTCAATATTCTCAGGTCTTAGTCCTGAATCCATTTGTCGAGTAATAGCTTCCGATATTTCAAGAAAAGAATCCAAGTTTGGCTCATCAACACCAAGTGTAATTGCTGTCATACTTAATGCTAGCGGAGCGGAAACCTCTCTCATAAAATCAAATTCATTTATTGATTTGTGTTTTTTAAAAATATCTTTAATTAATACATGTATTTTCTCTCGAACATTATTAATATCCTGTGAATTAAAAGCTCTCGTTAATAGATTACGCAAAGGTATATTGTCAGGTGGATCCAAAGATTGAACATTATGACGTACATCTGGAATTTCCACTCCAACTCGTCTTCTATCAGTTGTAAACACTTCATGATTACGTAGCACTTCTTTACAATCATCGTATCTTGTTAATACCCATGATTTCATTCCTTCATGCCAATAAACGGGAGCGTTCTCTCTTAACTTTTTATAAATAGGATATGGATTCAATAATGTTTCAGGATCGAGAGGATCATATTTAAGTTCTATTTTTTGTAACATAATCGTCTCCTTTCACAAAAAATAATGTTTTTATCTTTTTCCATAAATCAACAAGAGCTCTCCTAATCACCAATACCCTCTTTAATTGTCTCCTCAAGAAGGGATTCTAATTTGGAAACTGATTGAATCTTATTAGCATAAATAGGAGCAGCATGAGTTATGCTAAATTCACCAGCTATTATTGCACTCGCTAAAGCGATGTCAGTAAACTTTTTTCCTTTCTCATTAAAACTCCGTAGTTGATTTATAATTCATAAATCAACTTTAACATTTTTAGCATAAATGTAAATATTTTGAATTTGTAGAAAAATTATTCTTATTATTATGAATATTATGACATATATAAGGTTTTAATTTTGAACAAAGTTACGATGTTTTTCCCCTTTGGATCTGTTTATCTAAAGGGGGTCACCATACATGCCCATCAACTTAAGATTTTGAAGTACCCCATCGCTATCAAGCTAAGATTTTAAAGTACCCCCTAAATGGAAATTTTGTGTTTTTATAGCATCGAAGTTTATTTTTCTCTTTTTGGGGGTAACTTTTTTTCTTAAGTTGATGGGCATGGGGTAGCACCACACATCCATCAACTTAAGCATTTAGGCTATTCTTAAAGTTAAAAGCACGTTACTATTCTCTTATGTTAATGAGAATAGTAACGTGCTTTTTATGAATATACATCAGTTTGGAATGAACTCAATATATAATCTTTTATATCAAATCGATGCTCACTTAAAAAGTTGATATGCTCCCATCCTAATGATGAGATATGTTTTAATAGTTCTTCATTAAACTCATACTTACTTTTTAACGTTTCTACAGATTTACTTAAATATACGGCGTTTCATATAATAATGGGATTAATCGGAATACTTAATAAATTCGCTCGTTGTATTTGATCCTGGAGAGCACGTTTAGGTATATCATATAGATTTTTCATAATTGCATTTATTGCAAGCGTTTTCAATTTTAGGGATTGTTATAATCTACATTTTTCACAAAACATTTCTTAGCATATTTAACTTTAAGCATTGGTAACAAAACCCTTATTGTTTATAGTTTTTAACTATGATTTTTCCCTATTTTTAATATATAGATTCCTAAAATAATCAATCCTAGTCCTACAAACGGGACAGTTGGAAACTTCGTTCCTGTTGATGGCAGGTGATGCTTTTCCTTACTTGCAAGATCATTTTCCATTGCGCCCTCTTTACTTTGTATATCATAAGATTGTTTAGCATTTCCATATGTAGCATGCACTTTTTTAATTTCCAGGCCACTTGTTATTTTTTGATTCTTTATTTCTATTTCTGCTATCTCGCCAGTTTTTACTTCCATTTTTTTTATTGTAGGATCAAGTACATAACCTTCTGGAGCCTGAATTTCTTTTACAACATACGTACCGGTAGGAAGTTTATTTAATGTAGCAATCCCATTCTCAGTTGTAGTGATTTCTTGTCTAAAATCCCCATTTTCACTTACAACCTCAAACACTGCCCCTTTTAAAGCCTCTCTATTTTCTCCTACCTTCATAATTTTTAATGACCCCCAAAATTCCCATCCTACTACTATATCTGTACTGCTTTTTTCACTCATTCTTGGTAATAAAGCAGTTACATCTTGAATCCTTTGTTGGCCATCAAAGGTAACTGCTTGTAAGCTCTGCAATTTTGCATTTACTCTGATCTTGAAATTTCCACTTGTTGCGTTTTTGGGAATCATAACTTTAAATTTTTCCTCTATAGAGAATTCATTCTTTTTTTCACCTTGTTCATTTATAATTTTAGCTCCTTCTGGTGCACCCTCCATTTGAACTGAGTATACTCCAGATACTGAATTTGATTGAACTCTATATAAATTTGTTTCAAAATATTCCCCATTTTGCTCTACAGTTTGTTTTCCAGTAGGTATTACGTTCAAATATGTTTCCTGAACTTCAGTACCTTTAGAAGCTTTTTCTACCAAATGCTTTACAAGGTTATATACCTGTTGGTTTTCTGGCTTTGAATCGGCAATTTCAATTTTTTTAGATGCAATCCAGATAGCTAGTTGAGTTGCATAGTAGGCTTCCTCTTTTGTAGAAACTCCTAATTCAGCCGGCGTTTTTTGAGGGTATCCATAAAGTAAGACACGATATACAAAATCATTCTCTTTTCCAATTTCAGAAAGATCATCTCCATTAGGTGAATTCAGATCAGGTGATAAACAATATGCAACATCTTTTGATGACGTTCTTAGTAAGTCTGCCTTTACCTTTACTTCAGTACCTTTGAATTTAATATAATTCCAGTTCATTTGAAACTTTTCTTGATGTATTATCTCGGCTGCTGCTTGTGGAATAGAAATCCCTAGCAACATAATGATTAAACTTATAATTCCAAAACATTTTGTTAACATTCTACGTTTCATCTCATTCCCACCATTCATCAAATTTTCAGGAAAAACCTTACATGCTGATTATATTTTCTGTAAAAGAATATTAGTTTGATTATTCAGAAATTTATAGGTGTAAATAATGATTGTGTTATAATTTCATATTTTCTTATAATCTTTATCGTTTAATTGGATTTACCATATTTGTTAAAGATACTACTTACTTAACTAAATGTACGGGCGTAAATATTATTCTATACTATTAAAAACTAATTCAAAAAATCAATTTTTAGAATTTAAATCTATGTATTTAAAAATAAATACACTTAACAATCCACCTATTAAATGAATGTTTTTTCTATTCAATTTACCTTCACAAAACACCGGCTGCATCCTTAGGGAATTTAGCCATATTTTACATTTATTATTTTTAGAGAATACATGGCTTGCAATTCTTTTTTTATGTTATGATATTTTGTTTATTGATTCTTGTACAAGAATATACTTCTCAAAAGTAAAATAATTTTAATCCTTTATCATTCTTTTAGCTGTTTATATACATTCATGGATAGATTGAAAATCATATATACGCATGTGCATTGTAACTTAGACGGTTAATACACGGGACCATCAAACGGTTCCAACAGAAACATAAGGGACACTATTTGATGACTGGTTGACAATTTCATTATATAACAAATATTAACAATTAAAGATTTTAATTTTTAAAATTATGTGAATTAATAAAATAAAAAAATATCTTATTTTTTAATTCCTGAAAAATCCCAATGTTTCATTTCACATAAACTACTTGGTTCTGGTGCAAAAAATACTATCATTGTGTACACTGAAAATATTCATAAATAAAGGACGTGTACGACGATGAAAAAACCAGTGGATTTTAAATGGAAGCACTATGAGCTGGAGAGTTTGGTTATACAATTTATCAATCCGCCATTTTAGAAGGAGGAAGAGATCCCTTTTATCAGTGGATTAATGACAATGACAAGATAGAAAATTATGAACTGGAAGGAGCACAATTCATCTTTGGTAAAATGACTGGAAGTAATGTAAAGGGCATGAAAATGATTGTTCCTGCAAAAGGAAAGGACAGTACTTATCAAGTTGTAATCATTGATGATGTTTTAAATAAGGCTGAATTAGAGAAAATCATGATTTCCTTTTTATTTGAGTTCGAACGAAATCTTCATGTGATAAAAGAAATTAATAATCTATAAAACAAAAAAGTGAGATGAAATTTTTGTTTTGGGGGTACTTCAAAATTTTAGCTTGATGGCGATGGGGTGGTACCCCAAAGATAAATTATATCTTAGCAACAACAAAAGAGGAGGAAATAATATGGCAATCACAATGGCAGTTTTATCATTTTTAGGTGGAGTACTTCCTTTAGTATCAGAACTTTTAAAAGCAGTAATGTAAGTTCATTATTCCGCAATTATTTATAAAAATTATCATACAAATGATCTGTATATCAAAGATGAATTGATTTGCAGATCATTTGTATGAGCAAAGTCCCTTTATATATTTAAAGGGACTTTTTTAGGTTTCTACATAATTGGAAATATCCTAAGTTTCGGTAATTTGATGAAAGACTTTTGGAGCAAATCACCAAAGAAGATGTAATTATGCATACCCAAATAAAGGGAATGTCTATACATTGTGTGATTAAATTATATTAATAATATTTAAATTCTATTTAAATTTTTCTGCAGATTATAATAGTTATTTTTTTGCTGGATATATCAAGTTGTAACTATTATAATTACCGAAATGAAATTAAGCAATAATTTTAGAAATATAATATTTTCACTAATATTAATACGTAATAATCGAATTAATAAATATATTCGACAAAATTCTACTATTTACGCATTGGAAATTTAATGTTTTAATAAAGGTGTAATTGGTATGACCACTGGGGAGAGGAGAAGATTATACGAATAAAAGTGCAGTAAAGTTGCAAGTAACATTATGTCAAATTAATTTTCTGAACAATCAGTTAATTACGTTTGGAAACGATCTAGAATCACAAAATTATCACATTTGTAAAAAATAGCATTCTAAGTCTCTACATAGCAATTAGGATCTTATTTTATTCCGAGATGAAAGTATAAGCAATGTACAGCATAATTTTATCTTTTGTAATCTTGTAGAGACCATGCAGACAAAACTAGGGGGGAATAATGTACAAATATTTATAATCTATATTTAGGTTCCCATAATATACATCTTTATAACAATCTATAACGATTAACGGTTGTAAGGCTAGATTTCATATTAATAAAAATTAAACCTTTAAAATTTAGTCCAACTATTTTATCAAAAAACACCAGTTAATAGGAGGAATTACCATGAAAAAAGCGTTAGTCGCAGGGTTATTAGTTACAGCAGTATCTACAAGTTGCTTCTTACCTGTAAATACTTTTGCAGAAAGTAAAACAACTTATTCACAACTAACAAGTAGTACAAATCAAGTTGCTATGAATAGGTTATCAGATTCGATTAAGACATTAGGATCACAGACGCCATTAATTCAAGGATATGGGCTAATCATATTAAAGCAACCAAACCTTGAAGTAACTGCTATACCTGGAATAACAACTGATCAAGGTACTGCAAGAAACCATGTTCAAGACTGGCTGGATAAATATAATCCAAAACTATTCAATGTAAATCAAGACCTGCAGGATTTTGGGACAAGATTTACAAATTATTATGATATATTGGTTGAACTAGCTGGAAAAGTGAATGACGATTCGCAAGCAAAAGAAGACTTTGTAAGTATTTTTAATGCACTTCAAGATCAAATGCAAGCAATTCAGTATGATATGAAAGGAGCTTCAGTAGACTTAAACAATTATAAAAATGACTTGGTTGAAGATAGTAAGAGCTTTTCTAGTAAAGTTAGCAGAGCGATTGAACTTTATAAGGGATCAGGCGGAGACATTGAAAAATTCAGAACGGAAATTAGACAACTTGATGAAAACATTCAAGATGATTATACAAAACTTCTAGCTCTACCAAAAGAAAATGTAAAAGGTTCTATAAATATTGGAAAGACGGTTATTGATATTTGGATAGACGCAGGTAAGGATCATACTTTAGACACATCTAATTTGGAAGTGATTTACAACCAAGTTGGACAACTCCAAAATGATGAAGTAACAAAACTGAATAATGATGTTCGTCAGAAGCAACAACAAAAAATTCTATTGCTACAAAAATTATCGAAAATTGAAGTGCAAGCAACTCAAATGACACTTATTGATCTACAGTTAAATAACTTTACAAGAGTAGTTAAAAAGCAAATTGAGAGTTTTGACAAGCTAGTAAGTAGTTGGGACATCTTTAATGACACAATGATTCAAATGAAGAGAAGTCTTAGTACTGATGCGAAAATAGATTCTAATGCATTACAAGCACAATTAAAAGAACTCAAAACGTTTACGGATGAATTGAATAAACAAACAACGGAATATGAAAATAGTGTTACAAACATAAAAGTAACAGAGGCAAAATAGTAGAATGAAGAAAAAATTCTTAATAATATAATATAAGGAGATAGGAATATTATGAAAAAACCTTATAAAGTAATGGCTTTATCTACATTAATTGCAACAATCGCAGCGGGTAGCATTACGCCATCATATGTTTCGGCAGCGGAAAATACAACAAAATCAGCACCTATTTATGCAGGTGCAGAAAATAACTCCCCTGAGTATTCACTTGGACCAGAAGGGCTTAAAGATGCGTTAGAGAAAACTGGATCCAATATGTTGGTAATGGATCTGTATGCTTTAACTATTGTTAAACAAGCAAATGTTAATTTTGATGGTTTAACTGTAATTAACAATGATTTACAAAAAAGCATTAAGGACAACCACGATGCTTCTAAAAAAAATGCAAATCAATGGTTAGATGGTTTGAAACCGCAAATAATCCAGACGAATCAAAATATTATCAATTATAATACACAATTTCAAAATTATTATGATGTTTTGGTAGAAGCTGTAAATAATGATGACAAAGAAACGCTAAAAGCTGTGCTTACAAGTTTAGATGATAGTATTTCAGAGAATAAAGGTGCAGTGGACAGGTTAGTGCAAGATTTGAAAGCCTTTCGCGGCAAATTAGAATTGGATACACAAAATTTAAAAACTGATGCTAACAAAATCACAGATATTTTATCTGGTCAAGATGCTGGAATTCCATTGATGCAGAAACAAATCGAAACAAATCAAACATTAATTGATGAGAATAACAAGGTTTATATTGGATCTTCGGTTGCAACTGCTCTCGGTGCATACTTAACTGCTACAGTTATCTTTGCGCCTATTGGTGCAGGTGCATTAGGAGGCGGGATATACGGAGTTGTTACATCGCAGCAGCAGATAAAGAAAGCACAAGAAGAGATTAAAAATCTAACGGAAAATATTTCCACTGCAAAACAACAGGTAGCTAAGTTAACGATCTTGAAAAATAATACTAATAATTTAACAGAAACAATTGATGCAGCTATTACTGCCCTTGAAAATGTAAAGAATCAGTGGCAGACAATGGGGGCAAAATATAAATCATTGAATGACAATGTTGACAGAATTAACCCAGACAAGCTTGCTACTATTATAAAAGTAGATCTGAAGATAGCTAAAGGTAGCTGGGAACAGGTTAACAAGTATGCTGAAAATATTCAAAAGGCTGAGATTTCATTCGTAGAAGAGAAAAAATAATATTACTTCAAGAAATTGCCGAAGTAATGAAAAATATAATATACTGACTTTCCCTTTTGAAGAACACATAATGTGAGTCTCCTGTTCAAGTTTGAACAGGAGATTTCCTATATAGTTATGAAACTTGATAGAGATTATAGAATAAGAAAGTATGAAAACCCCTATTTTAATATGTTGTTTTATTTGCAGTGATCGTAATTCATTTGAAGTAAAGAATAGAAGCTTATGAATTTAATAAAATACGTGATACATTTGGGAGAATAGGTGAAAAAAGGTGAATAAAAAATTGTATAAGAAAGTGATTTTATCAACGATCATTACTGGAATGGCAGCGAGTAATGTAATTCCACTTCATACCTTTGCAGCAGAACAAGTTGTGCAAAATAGTGTGTCCCAACAGCAAGAAGATAGTAAGAGCTATGATTTAGGTCCTGATAAATATAAAGAAGTAATGGAGAAAATGGGGGCAAGTATCCTTATAATGGATTCATATGCTCAAATAATCATTAATCAACAACAGACAGATTTAAGTAAAATAAGTTCTATAAATGGTGATTTACAAGCAAACATGATTAAGCATCAAAAGGATGCGCAAAGGAATGCAACATATTGGTTAGATAATCTAAAGCCTGATATTATGAAAACGAATCAGAATAGTGTAAGTTATAATGATACCTTTCAAGCGAGTTATGATCAATTACTAGCTGCTTTAGATCAAAAAGATACAGTGGCATTTAAAACTGAACTGGAGAAATTATATAATAGTATTTTGAAAAATAGCCAAGAGGTGGATGGACTACTAGAAAAGTTGAAAACATTTCGAAATACAATGGCTGAAGATACAAGAAGTTTTAAAGACGATTCTAATCAATTGAAGTCTATTTTAGAAAGTACGAACGCCGGTATTCCACTTCTACAACAACAAATCAGTAATTATAATAATATAATTAAAGAAAACTATGATAAGCGTGGTGGCTATATAGCTTTATCTGTATTTATGCCTCCAGTTGGTATACCATTGATTGTCACTGCTGACAAGAATATCGCATCTGCACAACAAGAAATAGAACAATTAAAGTCCAGAATTTCTGGAGCAGAGGCAGAATTAGTTATTTTGACAGATGCCAAAAATAAAACGGAACATATGACTGCAACAATTGATACAGCTATTACTGCTCTTCAAAATATATCAAATCAGTGGCATACAATAGGATCAAAATATGATTCTTTACTAAAAAATGTTAATAACATTAACCCAGACCAGCATGCTTTATTAAAAATAGATTTGAAGATAGCGAAGGATAGCTGGCAGGACCTTAAAAATTATGCAGATAAATTATATGAAGGTGCTAAGATTGTACAAAATGGAGAGATTGTACAAATAGGACAACCAATAGAAGGGATTGTACAAAAAGGACCGGATTGCACCTGAATACATGTAAATAATATTAAAAACATACAACCTTGTATTTGTTGGCAAGGTTGTACGTTTTTTTATAGAGATGTAACAACTTCAGGTACCGTCAATATTTTTGTGTAAATAAAGAATTCCTTTTCTTGTAGGGGAACGGAAACCATTCTGGGTATGAGGGGTCACTCTGGGATTTAATTACAAATTAAAAAAGAACTTTATTCAAGTTCTTTTAATCTACGATACAGAACCTAAACACTCATGTAAGCATCCAAATAGGTTGCTTTTTTCTCTGTTATATAGAAACTAAATAATAAAAATAAAATTCAATAAAGTAGACATTAATTAAATATTCCCCTTATAGCTAGCTTTTGATAAAGTACCTTATTTTGATACTGTAAGGAATAAAATATCAGTCTGAAAGACTAGTACATCATATTTTTCAAATAATTGTTTGTTTCCTTTTTCCAAATAAATTTCTTCATTATATAAGTAAAAAAAGAGATAAGAACACTTTAATTACGTGCATTATCTCTTTTCGAATATATATGGTATATCCCATGTAAAATTACCACATATTTTAATGGGACTTACAGTTTGCTCTTCAACAAAAAGTATACCTCATTTTTTGTGAAAATATGCAATTTTAACTTTTCGTAAAATACATCATGGGAAAATCTGTAATATGGACGTGTTGAAATATTATTGTTAGATATATCTATAATCTCATATTGGGGTACTGCCACATCACAATCAAGCTAAGAAAAGCGAATACCCCAAAACGAGAAAATTGGCATTTCCAGATGAAAATGTACAATTTTTTGTTTTGGGGGCGTTATAGAATTCTTAAGTTGATGGGCATGTGGTGGTACCACACATCTATCAACTTAAGAAAAGTAAACACCTCCTAATAAAAAAATCCCATAGGTGTTTTGCAAATCCTTTAATGATCCATCGACTACAATCGTACATATTTTGCCGACGCTTGTCGTTTGCATAGACGCAAGAATAAAAAATCAAATATAAAAGATAGAGATACAAATATCTCTATCTTTTATCAGTGGGGATGGAAGTTTCACTTTATTCTTTTTATCTTTAACTTCATTATATTTACCGTGAATTCAAGTTTATCAACAATCCCTTTTTCAAAAGTTTTATAAAAAGCATTATTTGATATTGCAATAAAGAACAACATAAGAAAAAACACTTTTGTATTCCCATCTACCGAAGTACCTTTAATTCCCCATTCCTCCAGTGTTTTCCCTCCTATATTTACTATAGAAAACGCCCCGGAAATATATGTAGCAAAAAAATGTACCTGATAGAACCTTTTTAAAAATGTATTTGAATCATGTCTCCAAGTATAGATAAAGTGTAAAATGAATGAAAATATAGCTGACAATATACTAGATACTATTAACATACAAATAAATATTTCTACTGAATCTGGCTCTATAAACCTAGTAATAAATGAATCTGCAAAAGTAATAATATCCATTCCGAATATTACTGCAAAAAAATACAAAATCAAATAATAGAAATAAACAAACATATTACTCATCTCCTGAAAAATAATGAATTTTAAATTGCTCTTAGAAGTCAGCTGAGATACGTGTAAAA
>NZ_KB895747.1:0-11857 GCF_000374965.1 Bacillus sp. 95MFCvi2.1
CACCATGCGGTGCAAAATGTTATCCGGTATTAGCCCCGGTTTCCCGGAGTTATCCCAGTCTTATGGGCAGGTTACCCACGTGTTACTCACCCGTCCGCCGCTAACTTCATAAGAGCAAGCTCTTAATCCATTCGCTCGACTTGCATGTATTAGGCACGCCGCCAGCGTTCATCCTGAGCCAGGATCAAACTCTCCAATAAAGTTAGTTTGTCTAGCATCTAAAATAAAAATTGACGTTTCACGTTGTTTGTTTCGTTCAGTTTTCAAAGAACTTGTTTGCCGCTCATTTGCGACTTCCTTATGTTAACATCTTCGTTTTTCGATGTCAACTAAGTTTTTTAATTTCTTTTTTCGCTTTCTGCTGTTCTGCATCAGCGACGGTTATTAATTTATCATATATTAACTACTTGAGTCAACACTTTTTAATAAAAAATTCTTTTTCTTACATAACGGATGCATTCTTCTGCATTTGCTACTCTTCTAAATAAACAAAAGAGAATTTTATATCGTTCTTCCATTGTCTTTTTTACGACATCATGTATTCGCTCGTCTGCAAAATCAAATAAAAGCTCATCCAGCTCTCTCTTCAATACATATTCTATTTCTTTCTGTTCTTCTTTTGTAATCATAATCCCAAGCAAACTATCACCTCAACAATTACTCATATGCCTATATAAATACAAATTAAAAAACCCACATAAACTCTAATCTTTAGGGTGGGAGAGAACATCCGGTCATGCATAGGAGCGATCAGACCCTCTTTCCGCGCCCTATGCCAAATTAAAACAAAGAGAGAAACGAGTGCAAATCACCCTTTGTTCTTCCTAGCAGCGACTTATATGTTAGAAAATCAAAACATATATATAAAATAACGTAATATATTCATCAACTCTAATGACGAATGCATCACCACCAAAATTACAATTCATACTATATTGTCCATTATATCCATTTCCTACGATATTAATCGTTCAGTTCTCTTTTCAACTTTTTGAGCATATAAGTAACTGAAAAGGATTGGACAAAGGGGCGGAGTATTATGTTTTTCTTTTTTATAACAAGTAAACGTAAATTTAAGCACATTAGTTTAATTATTATACTGTCCTTGTTTACAGCATGGCTTCTTTTTTTTAAGACATATTCTCATCAATCGGCTTTTTCAACTGCAACTGGTCCAAAAGTCATTTACAAAGGCGATACCGCAAAAAAACAAGTTGCGTTAACATTCGATATTAGCTGGGGAGATAAAAAAGCAGTTCCTATTCTTGATACTTTAAAAGAAAGAGAAATTAAAAATGCGACTTTCTTCCTTTCTGCAGCATGGGCAGAAAGACACCCCGATATTGTCGAACGGATTATACAGGATGGTCACGAAATTGGCAGTATGGGATATAACTATACATCTTATACTTCTTTGGAGGCGAACGAAATGCGAAGAGACCTTTTACGTTCGCAAGATGTGTTTACAAAGCTTGGCATAAAACAAGTCAAGCTCTTGCGGCCTCCTAGTGGGGAATTTAATAAAACAGTTCTCAAAGTAGCAGAGTCTCTTGGATATACTGTTGTACACTGGAGTAATAATTCAAACGACTGGAAAAACCCTGGTGTAAATAAAATTGTATCAACAGTTGCTAACAATCTACGAGGTGGAGACATCGTTTTATTACACGCTTCCGATTCGGCACTTCAAACAAATAAATCTCTACCGCTGCTCCTGCAGAAATTAAAAAGCGATGGCTATGAGCAAGTATCTGTATCACAGCTTATTTCTAACACAAGCGCAAGAAGTAATGACATAAAGTGAAAATTTAATCAGTGGGAATTCTCCCCGCTGATTATTAGCCCTCACCAATCGGGCTTTTATGGACCGTTCATCTTGCACCTAACCTCTTTAATTCCGCTGAATTTTGAGGTGGAAGTGTTACTGTCCGCAAATAGCAGGATAAAAATCCCCCATACTAAAAAGGATACAGCACCCCATACGAAAGGTGCTGTATCCTTTTTCACTCGTATATTGTTAACTAACTGACTTACTTCTTTGTCCTATTAAACGATGTAATATGAGTAACTGATATGCATTACACAATAAAAGTGGTATAACCATCAAATATAACCAATCAGTATCATTAATCCGAAGCGCCGGTACCCATTCAAGGATTGTTACGACGACCATAAAGAATAAAGCCGGTATAAACGCTTTTTTATTCGTCTCTTTACTCTTTATATAGGCTACAAGTGCTCCAAATAAAAACAACATTCCTGCTACAAGAATATTATTCCCAAACGAAACATCTCCATTTGCAACGAGTACCGATCTTAAATAAACAAAATCAAAAAGTACAAATGCAATGAAAAAGAGCTGAACTGCGTTCCAAAGAGCAGACGATCGGAACATTCCTAGTCCAAAACGATGAACTGTTAAATACGCAAAAAAGCCCATTTGACTAATTACGCTAAAAATAAAACCAACGCCAAGTAACCAAAAAGAAATCATTAGAATCTCTTTACCGTCGAAATTTTGAAAAAATTTAGCGTACTTGTCCCATCCTAAAATAAAACCAATAAGGATTGTACTAATCCCCCCAAGTAGCAACGTCGTTAAAAATAGTCGTACCCATTTTCGGCTATTCACAACACATCCCCCATTATTGATATATTTCTACTTAAATTGTATCAATGACAATTTCAAAAAGCTAGCCATGAACATGTATAAATTCCTCTAAGATATTTATATTAAAAAAGAGAACTGTGTTGAAAGGAGCTCCAGCTAATGAAACGGATGCTGCTCGTTTTAGTTTCTTCACTTCTTTTTACTGTACTTGTCGCATGTGCACAAGGAAAAGAAGCGAAATCTGAATTAGATTACGATCAAACAAAAAAAATGATTGTCGATATTTTAAAAACCGATCAAGGAAAAAAAGCAATTCAAGATGTATTAACAGATGAGAAAATGAAACAAGCACTTATATTGGATGAAACTGTGGTCAAAAAAACGATTGAAGATGCGATGGTATCCGAAAAAGGGCAGCAGCTTTGGGAAAAACTATTTAAAGACCCAGAGTTTTCAGCGAAATTCGCAAAAAGTATCAGTAAAGAACAAACAGCCTTAATGAAAACTCTATTAAAAGACCCTGAATATCAAGCAGGCGTTATAGAAATCATGAAAAATCCCGAAGTAGAGAAGATGATGCTACAAACAATGAAAAGCAAAGAGTATCGTCAATATTTACAACAAGTATTAACAGAGTCCGCTGAAAGTCCACTCTTCCAAACTAAGATAATTGATATCATTAGCAAAGGTATTGAAAAAGCCGAAAAGAGCGGCGGCTCTGAAAAAAAAGAATCTGGCGGAGAAGGCGGTTCAAAAGGCGGAAGCAAAGAACAAAAATAAAACAACTCCTTGCACATAAGAAATTCCCCATCACCACATACAGGATGGGGAATTTTTCTACTTGCATAAATTTATTTTTGTTTAACTGATGTTCTATCAATAACTTGCTCCGCTATCGTCCGATAGATGACACCCGTTTTATGTGTATCCTCGTATACCGATGGCGCAAAATCTTCTTTATTCCAATCTGGTTGCTGAAGTGGGATTCGTCCTAATACATCTGTTTGTAATTCTGCGGCTAACTTATCTCCTCCGCCTTTTCCAAACACATACTCTTTCTCACCGGTTACTTTACTCTCGAAGTAAGCCATATTTTCAACAACCCCAAGAATACTATGTTCAGTACGAAGTGCCATAGCACCTGCACGAGCTGCAACAAATGCCGCTGTTGGATGAGGCGTTGTTACAATAATTTCTTTACAAGATGGTAGCATTGAGTGAACATCTAAAGCCACATCCCCTGTACCTGGCGGCAAGTCTAATACTAAATAGTCTAAATCGCCCCATTCCACCTCTGTAAAAAAGTGATTTAACATTTTACCAAGCATTGGCCCTCTCCAAATAACAGGAGCATTGTCTTCTACAAAGAAGCCCATTGAAATTACTTTTACCCCTAAGCGCTCCACTGGAATAATTTTATCGCCTCTTACGATTGGACGTTTTTCGATTCCCATCATATCAGGTACACTAAAGCCATATATATCAGCGTCAATAATACCAACTTTCTTTCCTAAACGAGCTAATGAAATCGCAAGGTTTACAGAAACAGTTGATTTACCAACTCCGCCTTTTCCACTTGCAACTGCTAAAAATGTTGTTTTAGAATGCTCTGATAATAAAGATTGACTTTCTTTCTCTTCTTGCGGTGGCGCAAACTGCGCTAGCTCTTCCTCTGTAAATTCAGCGAAACGCAAACCAACCGTTGCTGCTCCAAGTTCTTTCACAAGCTTCACAATAGTAGCCTGCAATTGCATTTGTTCAGCAGTCCCTGTTTTTACAATTGCAATTTTAACACTGACATGCTCTTTCTCAGGCTTTATATTTACCTCTTTAATTGCATTTGTTTCTTTTAATGTTTTATGTAGAAATGGATCATTAATCCCTTCAAGCGCCTCCACTACTTGCTCTTTCGTTACCATAATCAGCCCAGCCCCCTGTATGAAAAATAAAGTCATGTTAAATAAATTGGGTTTATTTATTTTCATTTCCAAAATAAATGCGTTTACATTTCCAGTATAACATATTTTCCGAAAACTTCGTTAACGAGAGGAACTCAAAAAACCCTCCTTACTCAGGAGGATTTCCTTTTTCCGTAAAATAACGTAGTATTCCCCGGTATATCGCAGCTGCAACCTTTTGCTGATACTTCTCTGAATTTAACATATATCGTTCATTTACATTCGATAAAAAACCAGCCTCAACTAAAGCACCTGGTGTTTTTGCATACTTAAGTAAATAAACACGGGAGATTGTTTTAGCTGAGCGGTTCGTATTTTCTAGGCTAGTTCGCAATTCAGCCTGTATAAACTTTGCTGCACGCTCATTTTCAATTAAAGACCGATAATAAAACGTTTGTGCTCCCTTCGAACTACTGCTAGGCAAAGCATTTAAGTGAACACTCACAAAAAAGTCTACATCCGGCTTATTAATAATCTCTACACGTTTTTTGAGATCTTCTGCTTTGCGCCTACTATATGACTTTGTGTCTTTATCAGCTAGATCATAATCTCCCTCTCGCGTTAAAATAACTAAAGCACCTTGTTCTTGCAAATAGTCTTGTACCATTTTTGTAATTTCAAGCGTAATGTCTTTTTCTACAATATCCTTACCACCAACCGCCCCTCCATCTGGTCCACCATGTCCGGCATCTAGTACAATTACTTTTCCAGATAAGGGTAAATTCCAAGCTCTCCACGATTTTGCAATTTGAAATTCTTGTTTTACCAAGAAAAACAGTACAACCGCAGCAAGCATAAAAGAGATAATTCGAATTCTCTTCATACCTTTCCTCCTCCAGCTAGTCCCTCTAATTACTTATATGGGACAAGAGGAAAGTTTATGCTTCTCTTAATGCAGCTTTAAACGATATCTTCTTTCACCCTTTTCATATCCTTCGCGCCACCATGAACTAATAAACTGTTCACAGGACTCATACAGCAACTCCTTATCGTTTGATTCTATCTCCCGCATGGTCATGCTTGTTAAAAATTGAAACAACATTTCTGTTAATTGCTGCTCCTCTTCTAAAGCTCTATATTTCACATCAAAAAAAGATTCACCATAATAGCCAAATTTGCTATATCTTGCTCCTAATAAGTACGATTCAATTCCAAGTTCAATACAATAATCCTCGTACTGTCTGTGCAGCTCTTTCATATCGAAGGCATCACGAATATTAGATCTTAATGTTTTTAATGATAGTTCGCGAAGCATCTTCCGTTCATATTTCAACTGCTTTTCTTTTTGTTTTTCTTGTAAGCTAACAATGACATTCATAGCACTTATAAACCTCCCTAATACGTATTAGTCTAAACTTCTAAAGATGAAGCATACGTAAGAAGGCAGCACTAAAATATTCCAAGCAATAATAAGGGGACTAAAAATAATTGAGGATAATTATATAAATAAAAAACAATATAAAACCTTTCTCTGCCCCCTGCCAACCAAGTTTAAACAAAAAGAACATACGAGTGCAGGTTACCTTTTGTTCTTCATAGCAGTGATTTATATTGTGAAAAATTAAAATAAATTTATCCCGTAAGCTCACGATGGGTGGAAGTTTCACTTTATATAGTTCCATTAGGCATATTGAACTCCCCCCACCTTCACTTCGTTTAGAGGAGCGGGTCTTACTGGTTGAAATAATAAAAAACCCCAGCCAATAGACTGGGGTTTGAAGTTCGCAAAAATTAACGTTTTGAGAACTGAGGTGCACGACGTGCGCCTTTAAGACCGTATTTTTTACGCTCTTTCATACGTGCGTCACGAGTTAATAGACCTGCACGTTTTAATGTTAGACGGTATTCTGGGTCAGCTTTTAATAAAGCGCGAGAGATACCGTGACGAATAGCACCAGCTTGACCAGTGTATCCACCACCATTTACGTTTACAAGTACATCGTAGTTACCTAAAGTTTCTGTTGCAACTAGAGGTTGTTTCACTACTTCACGTAATGCAGCAAATGGGATATAGTTTTCAAAATCACGACCGTTAATGATAACGCGTCCTTCGCCTGGAACTAGGCGTACGCGTGCTACTGAACTCTTACGACGTCCAGTACCATAGTATTGTACCTGTGCCAATGTAAGCCCTCCTTTAATTAATTATCCGCGAAGTTCGTAAACTTCTGGTTTTTGTGCTTGGTGTGGATGCTCAGCTCCAGCATACACATTTAATTTTTTAGACACTTGACGTCCTAAACGTCCTTTTGGAAGCATGCCTTTAATTGCAAGCTCTAACATTTGTACAGGGTAGTTTGTACGCATTTCTAGAGCTGTTCTTTGTTTAAGTCCACCTGGGTGGTTAGTGTGACGGTAGTAAATTTTATCGTTTAATTTATTACCTGTTAAATGAATTTTCTCAGCGTTAATAATAATTACATGATCACCCGTGTCAACGTGTGGTGTAAATGTTGGTTTGTTTTTACCACGTAAAATGGATGCTACTTCACTAGCAAGGCGACCTAAAGTTTGACCTTCAGCGTCAACCACATACCATTTACGCTCAACTTCGTTAGCTTTTGCCATAAAAGTCGTACGCATGTGTTTCCCTCCTCGTTATCTTTTCCATAGAAAAAATCTATTGTTTATCTTAAACACGATTTCCTTCCGGGGCTAATCGTGGTTTTAGAAACAATACCATATGTTATGATATCCTTTTGAGTTTCTAATGTCAAGCAAATGTTACACCAGGATTAGTTGTTATAGTTTACCTGCCATAAATAAAGCCCATGCCCTGGCACCATCTTCCCTGCAAAACGACGATCTTGTTTTTTTAAAATCTCTGGAATGCTGTCAGGAACCATCTTTCCTTGTCCTATGCTAAGTAGTGTACCAACAATAATTCGAACCATATTATATAAAAATCCATTACCTACAAAACGAAAAATTAACTCATCATCTTGTTCCATTAAATCTATTTCATAAATTATTCGCACTTTATCCTTTTTGTCAGTTTTTGTCGAACAAAACGAAGTGAAATCATGTGTTCCAATAAAATAAGGAATTGCTTTTCTTATAGATTCTATCTCAAGTGGATATGGATACTGGTATACGTAATTTCTACGGAATACATCAGCATTTTTAGATAATAATACACGGTAGCGATATTCTTTTCTCTCAACACCATAGCGTGCATGAAAATCTTCTGTTTTTTTCTCTACTTGCCTGACAACTATATCGTCTGGCAGCATCGTATTTAAGGCATTCATCCATTGCCATTCTTCAAGAGACAACGGTGTGTCAAAATGAATAACCTGTCCTCTTGCATGAACAGTAGAATCTGTTCGTCCTGATGCCTGAACACGAACAAGCTCTCCTTTATGCAACTTTTGCAGAGCTTTCTCTATTTCTTGTTGAACAGTACGATGCTGCGGTTGAATTTGATAACCGCAAAAATTGATGCCATCATATGCAACTGTACATTTTATTCTTTCCATTTCTCTATTCTCCATTACGATCGCACCCATGCTAGAATACATGCTAAACAAAGTAAACTTACTATCGTTAACGTATCGCTTGTTTTCCAGCGTAGCTGCCTAAATTTAGAACGTCCTTCACCACTTTGATACCCACGCGCTTCCATTGCAATCGCTAAGTCCTCAGCACGCTTAAAAGCACTAATAAAAAGCGGTACAAGCAAAGAAATAACCGCCTTTAATCGATCCTTTATCGGCCCACCAGAAAAATCAATACCACGGGATGCTTGTGCTTTCATAATTTTACTCGTCTCATCCATTAATGTTGGAATAAAACGAAGAGAAATAGACATCATCAATGCAATTTCATGAACAGGAACCTTTATACGCTTTAATGGCTTTAACAATGTTTCCATACCATCAGTAATTTCAATTGGTGTTGTTGTTAACGTTAATAATGTCGTCATTAAAATAATGACAAAGAAGCGTATAGAAATATATATCCCTTGCTCTAATCCCTTTTCATGTATCGAAAACCAACCAAGCTCAAGCAGTACATCCCCTTCTTTATTTGTAAAAATATGCAGAAAAAAGGTAAACAGAAAAATCCATAAGATTGGTTTTAAGCCCGAAAGTACATAACGAATCGGCACTTTTGCAAAAAATAAAGCAATGAGTGCATATAAAAATAAAAGTCCATATGAAATCGCATTATTTGCTAAAAAGACAACAAATACATATAAAAAGACAATCAACAGCTTCGCACGTGGATCAAGTTGATGAATGAGTGACCTACCTGGAATATATCTCCCAATAATCAACTGCTGCATGATTCATGACCACCTTTTCGTAACACCTGTACAACTTCATGAGTAAGATCCTCTAAAGATAAGGTAGCCTTCGGAATCGAAATACCAAACTTCTCTTCAATTGCACGTTTATACTTTAAAGACATTGGAAGATCCACGCCGATTTGTTCTAACTCATCTGCATGTAAAAATACTTCCTCTGCTGTTCCTTGCAAAAAGACCGTTCCTTTATGCATAACCACAATTTGATCCGCATATTTAGCAGCATCCTCCATGTTATGGGTAACAAGGATTACTGTAAGCCCCTGTTCCTTATGAAGCTTATAAAACATCTCCATAAGCTCATGCTGTCCTTTAGGATCAAGCCCTGCTGTGGGTTCATCTAATACAAGCACTTCCGGTTCCATCGCAAGTACGCCTGCTATTGCAACACGTCTCATTTGTCCACCACTTAACTCAAACGGCGAACGCGCTAATAGCTCTGGATCCAATCCTACAATCTCAATTGCATCCCTCGCCTTTTGTCTTGCCTCTTCTTCCGATACTCCGAAATTTGAGGGTCCAAAACAAATATCTTTCTCAACTGTTTCTTCAAATAACTGATGCTCTGGAAATTGAAAGACAACCCCTACTTTTTTTCGTAGCGGCTTTAATTTCTTTTCTTTCTTTTGTGAGGAAATCAAATGCTCCCCAATTTGGACCGTGCCATTTGTCGGCTGCAATAAACCATTTAAATGTTGAATCATCGTCGATTTGCCGGAACCAGTATGACCGATAATGGCATAATACCCCCCACTTGGAAACGACACGTTTACATCATAAAGCGCGCGTCTTTCAAATGGAGTTTTATATTGATAACGATGCTCTACTGTTTGGAATGTAATCTCCAAAGTTCGTTCACCAAGCTTTCCATTGTAAGATGCGTATTTTGCAGTGGAATTTCATTTCTTTTTAATAATTCTGCTATTTTCACTGAGAATGGTACATCTAATCCGATTTCCCTAAGCATATGAGAGGACTTGAAAATTTGCTCTGGCGTACCTACCTCTAATATTTCTCCCTGATTCAAAATGATAACACGGTCTGACTGTGCAGCTTCTTCCAAATCATGCGTAATCGATAACACGGTAATACCTTTTGTATCCACAAGCTTCCTCACCGTTTCAATTACTTCACGTCGTCCTTGTGGATCTAACATCGATGTTGCTTCATCCAATATTAAAATAGATGGTTGCAATGCTAGCACACCTGCAATTGCAACACGTTGCTTTTGTCCACCAGATAACGAATGAGGCTCTTCATTAAGAAACTCTTCCATTCGGACCATCTGCAGCGCTTGATTCATCCGTTCTACCATCTGTTCCCGAGGCATCCCGATATTTTCAAGACCAAATACAACATCATCCTGCACTGTGGTCCCGACAAATTGATTATCTGGATTTTGAAATACCATACCTATTTGCTTTCGAATATCCCATACCGTTTCTTCAGATAAAGTCATTGTATCATTTACAACAATCGTGCCTGATTCCGGTAAAAATAAACCATTTAATAATTTTGCAAGTGTAGACTTTCCTGAACCATTTTGTCCAATTACAGAAACCCATTCTCCCTCATATAAAGAGAATGATACGTCTTTTAGCGCATAAGAAGTTGCCCCGGGATATTGAAATGATATATTTTGCGTGCGAAGTTTCTCTTTTTTCAATGCAAGGCACCCTCTCTCATTACTTCATCAAGTTAGCCTATTTTCTATATTTAAAAAAAAAGGGCCACGACCAGTTACTTGAAAAGAACTGTCCTGCCCTTTTAATTATCATTATACTAACTCGATAATTACCATTGGTGCTGCGTCTCCGCGACGTGGACCAATTTTTGCAATACGAGTGTATCCGCCTTGACGCTCAGCATAGCGTGGAGCTACATCAGCGAATAATTTTTGAAGTGCATCTTGACCAGTCTCAGCATTAGCAACTTCATTGCGGATGAAAGATGCAGCTTGACGGCGAGCATGAAGATCTCCGCGTTTACCTAAAGTGATCATTTTTTCCACTACAGAACGAAGTTCTTTTGCACGAGTTTCTGTCGTTTGGATGCGCTCGTTGATAATTAAATCTGTAGCTAAGTCACGTAACATAGCTTTACGTTGCGCACTTGTACGGCCTAATTTTCTGTATGCCATTCGTAGTTCCCTCCTTTGTTGATGAGATTAAATCCTCAGTCGTCTTTACGTAAGCCTAAACCTAATTCCTCAAGCTTATGCTTAACTTCTTCTAAGGATTTACGTCCTAAGTTACGAACTTTCATCATATCTTCTTCTGTTTTGTTCGCAAGCTCTTGTACAGTATTAATTCCTGCACGTTTTAAGCAATTATAAGAACGAACAGAAAGATCAAGTTCTTCAATAGTCATTTCTAGAACTTTTTCTTTTTGATCTTCTTCCTTCTCGACCATAATCTCAGCATTTTGTGCTTCATCAGTTAAACCAACGAAGATATTTAAATGCTCAGTTAAGATTTTGGCACCTAAAGAGATAGCTTCTTTTGGCCCGATGCTTCCATCCGTCCATACATCAAGCGTAAGCTTATCATAATTTGCCACTTGTCCGACACGTGTCTTTTCCACTTGGTAAGTCACACGTGATACTGGAGTATAAATAGAATCAATAGGAATAACTCCTATTGGTTGATCTTCGCTTTTATTTGCATCAGCTGGCGTATACCCACGGCCACGCTTTGCAGTTAAACGCACGCGGAAATGCGCATCTTTTGCTAACGTCGCAATGTATAAATCTGGATTTAAGATTTCAACATCACTATCGTGAGTAATATCAGCAGCTGTGACAATACCTTCGCCCTGTACATCGATTTCCAACGTCTTCTCTTCTTCAGAGTAGATCTTAAGAGCTAACTTTTTCAAGTTTAAGATGATCGTCGTAACGTCCTCTACTACGCCCTCAACTGTTGAAAATTCGTGTAATACGCCATCAATTTGGATAGCAGTTACAGCGGCACCAGGGAG
>NZ_KB895748.1:0-11616 GCF_000374965.1 Bacillus sp. 95MFCvi2.1
GGCAAGTTAAATATCTCAATAATATAGTGGAACAGGATCACCGTTTCATTAAGAAACGTGTACGTTCTATGTTAGGATTCAAATCGTATGAAACAGCCACTTCTATATTGAGCGGCGTTGAAGCCATGCATATGATGAAAAAAGGACAACTTAACCTACAGGTGAAGTCTGCTCAAAATGAAGTTGGGTTCATACATAAGTTATTTGGAATTGCATCATAATCTGTCATTGAATAGGCCATGTAGGTTCTATATCTCTATCAAATGGTTTTTGCACCAGAACCGGGAATTTAGTTCATTTTTTTCTTTTTGAGGAACAATTAATTTCTTAAGTTGATGAACATGTGGCTGAACTCTCGTTCGGAGTAAATCGAATCTTTAATAATTAAAAGACGAAAAAAGAAACATAGAAGTGAAAAACTTCCGTGTTTCTTTTTGATTAATATATTTATTGGAAAAGCATTTTCACAGATGCTTCTGCTATCCTAATTATAGAAGCTATTTTGAACGTAAGAAATTTGTAAGGAATGGATAAGAAAAAAGAAATTTTTCTTGTGTAAGATAAAAATATAAAGAAGAGTGAAAGGGGGATTCACCGTTTGTTAGGATAAAAATAATCATTATGAAGATAATTACGAATTCCATGTTGCTCTTTTGTCATTGGTGGGGATGATAGCTGTGTAGTTAGTACGAAACAACAAGCAACCGCCCATACAATATGAATAGAGGAGAGGAATGCCTTATGAAAACACGTAGTCAAATTACATTTGCAAGTCTTGCCTTATTAATAGCTGGAAGCTCCCTGTTATACACAACGCCAACCTCAATTGTAAAAGCAGATCCCACTGAAAATGTATCTAGTTCGTCACAAACAAGCACTCAACGAGATCGTAATTCCGTCAAGCAAGCAATGCGGGATACATTGCATCTTGGATTCCCGGGGATACTTGCTAAAACTTCTGAGGGTGGAAAAACGTGGGGTTATGCCGCTGGGGTAGCGAATCTGATCACCAAGAAACCAATGAAAACAGATTTTCACTTTCGTATTGCCAGCGTGACGAAGACGTTCACCGCAACGGTTGTACTTCAATTAGCTGCAGAGAACCGCCTGAATCTAGACGACTCCATCGAAAAATGGTTGCCTGGTGTCATTCAAGGAAACGGATATGATGCTAAACAGATTACTATCCGGCAGATATTGAACCATACAAGTGGTATCGCCGAATACTCAAGGTCAAAAGAAGCTGATTTTTTTAAGAATACAAAAAAATCATTTACTGCAGAAGAACTAGTGAAGATTGGACTTTCGCTGCCCCCAGACTTTGCCCCAGGAAAGGGCTGGTCTTATTCAAACACAGGATACGTATTACTGGGTATCCTTATTGAAAAAGTAACCGGAAACAGTTATGCGGAAGAGATTGAAAATCGGATTATTGAACCACTTGAATTGTCGAATACATTTCTACCTGGCAATTCAAGCGTTATTCCAGGCACCAACCATGCCCGTGGATATTTCCAACCAGACGGAGCAATTGAGCTAAAAGACGTTACTTATTATAACCCAAGTATAGGTAGCTCGGCTGGAGATATGATTTCTACTGCAGATGACTTAATCAAATTCTTCTCTTCCTTACTCAGTGGCAAATTACTGAAGGAACAGCAACTAAAACAAATGCTTACTACAGTTCCTACAGGAAGTGCTGAAATCAGCGGATATGGTCTTGGAATCTATGAAACTAAGCTTCCAAACGGTGTCTCGATATGGGGACACTCAGGTGGCATTCCAGGGTTTAGTACTTTTGCTGGAGGTACACTTGGAGGTAAGCATACGTTAGCCGTCAATTTGAACAGCTTAGGAAAAGCTGATAATCCGGTTCTGTTGCAAAGTTAGAAAAAATTTAGAGAGGTGTTTTTTATCGTCTCATTCTCAGGGTTCACTCCAAATGGGAAAGGATGGCGTTTTTTATGAATTATGGGTATAAATTCATCTTAGGTTGATAGTAATGTATGGTGGCCCCTAATAATAAATTACTAGCCACGTCTTCTCATTAATTTTTTTACAAGAAAATAGAACACAGCAAGAGCCACTGCAGTAATAGCAAAATATTTAATATAGGGTCCTGCTACCTCATTTATATTCTCCCAGTTTCCATATACAAAATTTTTAAACATACTAAAAATATAAAGAGATACCTTATTCCAGGAATATCTTCACTTTACATAATATACAAATTATTCATAGTAAAATATGATAAAGATTTCTTTTTTATGTACTGGTCTTCTTTTTCATAACACCCATTATCAGTAGTAAAACAAAAAACTCATTCCTTCTAGGGTTAGTACCAATGTCCATCAAGCTAATACTTTGAAGTCTCCAAAAAACGTAAAATTTTATTATTTTACAGTTATTTATGAGAATTTAACTTATTTTTTTCGTTTTGGGGAACAACCAATTTCTTAAGTTGATGGGCATGTGGTGCTACCCTATGTTTTTAAATGATATATGAGCAGGTCCGTTTAAAAAAGAAAAGGCACCCTAAGGTACCTTTCTCCGACTTGAACCATCTTAATTTTAATAATATGTATGTGGACTCCCATCCACTTACCATTTTACCATATTTATCTATATTGTTTATTGAGAAAAAAGAAAAAGCGCCATAAATCAGAGCTTTTATATTATGGTTAAGTTACCTAAATTACTATTTTCTTGCGCATGTTATCCCCATTTTATGTGCTTTTTTTATTTTATTTCTCCTCTAAAATACGTTCAATATCATTTATACTTAATTTACTTGCTTTAGCAATTGTTTCGAGTGGTACACCTAGTTCATGCATACCTTTAATCATTTGTATTTTTCCTTCTTGGATTCCTTCTTTCTTCCCCTCATTACGAGCATGAGCAACCTTTGCAGCTTCATCCATTAACACTTTTTCCCTTGCCTCATAGGCTTGTCGGAAAGAAGAATCCTGGCTCATGCGTTCCCACTTATTCATTGCTTTTTGTAAAATTGGATCTTGATTCATGGCAATGTCCTCCAATGTTTGAGTTAAGTGTTCATCTTCATTCGCTGGAAGTAATAATAACCAACGAACAAAAGAATCTTCCCAGGGATTTACTTGTTCATTCCGCCACTGTTGCATTAACTTCGGAATCTCAACCATATGAACTTCTATATCATCACTCAATATCTTCTGTTGTTGCTTATTCCACAGGATTCCTGTTGTATGAAACGCTTCATATTCTGGAAACATCACAAAGTTTAACAGATTAATGGTGATAGTTTTATGAAGAGAACTATATGGCATCCCCTTTTGCAATTGCGATGTGAATAGCTTCCCCCAATAATACAAACTTCGTTTGATCATATCGTGATTATTATTGAGCTGTATTTCTACATTTACTTTTGTTCCTGTATCTAATGTAGCTGAAATATCTAAAATCGATAATTTATCCTCTTCATGTTCTCGATGTAAATGTGGATCTTCTAGCTGTAAAGAAACAATAGGTGATTCTAAGGAATCTTGTAGCATCGCATTTAAAAACGCGATGAGAATATCCTCACTACCATTTGTACCAAATAATTGCTTAAAAGCAAAATCGATGCGTAAATTTACTAATTTTTGATTGGACACAGGTTTTTCCTCTCTCTGTCTAATGCTATTTCTTTTTCTTTATTGTACATAAAAACAATCTGGACATGCAAACTTATACAAATATGAATCAAATTTCTAAACTCACTTTTGTCATCAATTTTTGGAGCACTAAAAAGTTACAACATTCAATTGTAATTATCCCTAATTAATATGGTTCCAAAACCTTTACTTTTTGGGACGTTTTTTTATTTTTGATTAAGTAAGTGCTGATTAATTCTATCTTGAATTGCATCTTTAATAAATTCTTCGATGGAACTGTTTGTTTCTTCTACAATTTTTGTTATAGATTTATACTCGTTACTTGTGAGAGTTACCGGCTTTGTTACGGTATTACTATCTAAATATACACTATTATTAACACGTTGTATCAGTTTTCCTTCTATTATATAGGGTGCTAAACTATCCATCCATTCGGTCTGCATTCCAGATGGTAATGATACTAGAGATTGACGAATATCAAAATACCAAAATTCATCTTCTACTGATATTTTTAAGTTTCTCGGAGACACATACTGTAATATGAGATCAATAAATCGAAAAATCTCACTTCGTAATTGGTCAAATTTAGGGAAACGGAATTTCACAAATCTTTGATGATGACTTCGCGGTTGATCAGATAAAACATAGACAGGCTCATATCCTACTTTTATTGCATCCCCTAATGTCATGTCATTCCCAAATTCATCACGAAGTATGATATCTCCACGTTTTGGAATCGAGATAATACGTGCTAACGTATTCCCTTTCATAAACCTTTGTAATAATACTACATTATGCTTTTGTGAGTATGTATAGATCGTATTTTTCCGCTCTATTTGTTGTACTAATTCACGGATGTCATCTTCTTTTACAAATTTTGTTTTACGATTACGATGCTCCTGTATAGTACAAGCTAACTCTCCCTCTTCTATCCATTTTTCGAGTTGATACATACTGATATGATACGCTTTGCTTGCTTGATATAAAGTAATTCCTTCTACCTCAAGTTCTTCTTTTAATTCCTCTACCTCTTCTCTGTTAAATAAAAAACTTCCATCTAAACGCCATGTATCCTTATTAATTGGATTTAGTTGTCCCTGTTTCATTAAATTATTAAATGTGAAGTGACTAATATCTAAGTACTCTTTTACCTCATTCGTGGTCATATTTATTTCATATGTACTAAGCATTTATGTTCCCCCTAAGATTCCATTTATATATATAAGAAATAATATTATTATGTAAATTATAATTTATAAAATAGATAATTTAAATTTATTATAACATAAATAAAAAGTAAACTATTTAAATTAGCATCTAATAACGGGGTATAATTTATAATTAAATTCATTTTTATTATAGTATAAAACAAATAAATAAGAATAAATAAAAGTAAACGTATAACAACTATAGAAAAGGGGCGTTTTTCTATAGTCATATTACACTTTCATTTTTATAAAATTTAATCTTACTATGTAAATAATTTTGAATGTAATTCAGTTATAATAATAGATATAAAAAGAATTAATAAGGAGTTGAATGACAATGAAATTTGAATTGAATACAATTCATAGTGAAACTTCTTTAGAAAATATAGAGAAACAAAAACAAAATTTCGCAAACATAATTGCAATTTGGAATGAAGATATTCTAAAACAAGCGGAGCAAAGAAAAGAAAACAATGAACGAGAAGATAAACAAACATATGATAGTTTTTCTGATGAAGAAATACTGTACTACTATTTAAACCGACAAACTCATTTTGATAAGGAAAAACGAATAAAGGATAATTCACGTGTTTTATATGCACGTGATCTAAGTCAATTCTATTTCTTTGTTAAAAAAAGCACAGAATTTCTGCAACAAGATGTAAAAGACTACGAAGATGATCGTATATGGAAGAATCTACGAAAACGTCATATCCGTAACTATCAGAGGTGGTTGTCGGAGGAGGCTGTTTCCTATCAATCCAAGGAGAAATACAAAGCATCTACGATTAGTCGGAAACTTGGTGTGATCCGTTCGTATTTGAAATGGCTATATGAAATTCAATATATCCAGGAACCTCTTCATGTGGAAATTCTAAGTACGACCGTTAATAAACACCATAAACCAAAACGCGAGTTATCATATGAGGAAGTGAAGCAGTTGCTTCATTACTATAAGGATAATGAGATCAATTACGCTTTATTATCGGTCCTAGCTACTACAGGGTTACGTGTTGCAGAAGTTGCGCATGCAAAGTGGGAAGATCTTGAGTATGACGATATACGTGGACGTTATTATTTAACAGTAGATACAAAGGGGGATAATGAACGGATTGTTTCTATTAATAAGGAAATTTTTAATCGTATTGTTGCATTTCGAATCCGGAGAAGGTTACCTATAAACATTGGGAATAAAAATGGTGGGACTATATTTCAAACAAAGAACCATTCAGCTTATAGAGAGAATTACTTGTCACAATATA
This sequence comes from Bacillus sp. 95MFCvi2.1, assembly GCF_000374965.1. Lineage (NCBI taxonomy): Bacteria > Bacillati > Bacillota > Bacilli > Caryophanales > Bacillaceae > Bacillus > Bacillus sp. 95MFCvi2.1. Next base: position 6,103 of record NZ_KB895748.1, read on the forward strand.
TTTCTAAAGTCATTAAGGATACCAAGTTAGCCTTTACAGAGAATATAAGAATTACCCCTCACTTCTTTAGACATTTTTATGTACAGTACTTATATGATTACAAGGGGCTTGCACCTCATGTAATCGCAGCTGCAGTTGGTCATAAAAATGATAGAACGACAAAAGAAAATTATTTGAAACAACGATTAACGAAAGATAATGATGCTGGAAATCTAATTTCGGAAGATGAATTCTAATTATATCGCTTTATATTTTGTATTAAACAGCTTCAATACCACTGTTTTTAGTTATGTATTTTTTACATAATTAAAATTGATTATCTACCTGTTTTTTTGTTGTTCTTATAAGGATGTTCATTAGTTCTTCGCCAAGATTCCCTAAACAATTAACATATCCATAGGGAAGCGTGTAGAACCTTGCTATAATGAAGGTGGAACTATTTCCTAATTATTGCCGAAGGAGATTAGAAATGGAAAAGATACATAGAATTTTAATTGATTTTGCTAAGGTTAATGAATATGATGGCGTAGGTAATGATTATAGGCTATATCTTTTATCAGAAAATACACAAGAAGATATATGTGAGCTTATAAAAAAGGATATAAAAGCTACTAGTGAAGACACAATAGAACTTATACAGTTGAAAGAATGGCAGCAGGATTTCCTTTCTTGTGAATTCCCTGAAGGTGAAGAGTATTGGTTCGGAACAATACCAAGTGGATATGATTTGAAAGGACTAACACCGAAGGAATTTATAATAGAACAGTTATTGAATACATTTAAACAAGGGATTAAAGCAGTTTATTGTGTAAAATTAGATATTGGAGCCTATTATGCTTGTAGTTATGAAGAATATGTCTTCGTAACCAATAAGGGAATTTATTATCTTTCTATGCAAGTGCATGATTAAAAAGACAAAATATCTTACGTACATAAATTGTCCATTCTAGATGTTTCAGCTACATTAGATACGGGTACAAATGTAAATGTAGAAATTCTGCTCAATAATAATCACGATATGATTAAACGTAGTTTGTATTATTGGGGAAAGCTATACACATCTCAATTACAAAAAGGAATGCCTTATAGTTCACTTCATAAAACCATTACCATAAACTTATTAAATTTCGTCATGTTCCCAGAATATGATGAGTTTCATACAACAGGAATACTCTGGAATAGACAACAACAAAGAATGTTGAGCGATGATATAGAGGTGCACGTTGTAGAGATTCCAAAGCTAATGCAACAATGGCGCGAAGAAAAAGTAAATCCGTGGGAGGATTCGTTTGTACGCTGGTTACTATTATTGCCAGCAAATGAAGATGAACACCTTACACAAACATTGGAGGACATTGCGATGAACCAAGATCCGATTTTACAAAAAGCAATGAATAAGTGGGAACGTATGAGTCAAGATTCTTCTTTCCGTCAAGCATATGAAGCAAGGGAAAAAGCTTTAATGGATGAGGCTGCAAAGTTTGCGCATGCACATAATGAAGGAAAAAAAGAAGGACTTCAAGAAGGAATAGAACAAGGTGTACAACAAGGGAAAATACAAATGATTAAAGGTATGAATGAACTTGGAGTACCAGTTGAAACGGTTCTGGTGCAAAAACTTCAGGGAAATTGCAAATAATCTCTAAATCTTGGACATACTGATACTATTACTCTAAAAAAGGTGTGTGATCGGTATGAAAAAGGAAAATTTGTTCAAATGGAAGCACTATCAACCTGATATTATCTTATTAACGGTAAGATGGTACCTACGGTACAACCTAAGTTTTCGTGATTTGGTGGAAATGATGGAGGAACAAGGTTTGTCTATTGCTCACACCACCATTATGCGTTGGGTGCATCAATATGGACCTGAATTAGATGAAAGAGTACGACGTCATCTTAAGACAACAAATGATTCCTGGAGAGTCGATGAAACGTATGTGAAAGTAAAAGGTCAATGGATGTATTTATATCGCGCAGTCGATTCAGAAGGAAATACCATTGATTTTTATCTAAGTAAATCAAGAGATAAACAAGCAGCCAAGCGCTTTTTCAAGAAAGCCTTGGCTGCTTCTCATATTTGTAAACCTCGTGTTATAACAGTAGACAAGAACCCAGCCTATCCTGTAGCAATTCAAGAATTAAAAGAAGAGAAACGTATGCCTGAAGGCATACAAATAAGACAAGTTAAATATCTCAATAATATAGTGGAACAGGATCACCGTTTCATTAAGAAACGTGTGCGTTCTATGTTAGGATTCAAGTCATATGAAACAGCCACTTCTATATTGAGTGGCGTTGAAACCATGCATATGATGAAAAAAGGACAACTTCACCTGTGGGTGAAGTCTACCCAAAATGAAGTTAGGTTCATACATAAATTGTTTGGAATTGCATCATAATCTGCCATTGAACAGACTATGTAGGTTTCTATGTCTTTATCAAATGATTTTTGCACCAGAACCAGATTTTTTATTAACCCTTTCTATACTTTCATTTTCTATTTATTACATTTTCACACGCAAATCTTTTTATAATCTAATATTATCTACGCTTAATATTAAATCACTAAATCGAGGTAGGACATATCTATATATATTGATTGCAAATATATTTGTTGTTTTATCAGGTAAAACAACAGATCTCATCTCGAATGATTCAGCAAATATACAAGCAATATATCTAGGCATAGACACATTGTCCGAACAATCTATTATCATATACATAATTGCTATATCAACACATGTATTAATCGGACCTGTTTTAGAGGAAATTCTATATCGTGGAATTATTCTTAGATTTTTAGAAATCAGATATTCTTTTTTTACTGGGTTAATTATATCCAGTTTATTATTTGGTTTAGCTCATAACTATGACTTTGCATTCATTATTTTTGCAACTCTAATGGGTATAATTTATGGTTTACTTTATAAGAAAACTAACTCAATAATCCCAGTAATAATTGGACATATGACTTACAATTTATATACATTTATATAATCATAATGAAGCAAAAGACGCATTATTTAAAATTATATTTCGCAAGACTATAAGGAGTATCACTAGCATTTTAGAAAAAACCACGCTCGCCAAAAATACAAAAAAACCGTCCATCAGGACGGCTTTACTTTTTACATAATTCTCGTTAACGGAAGTTAATTATATTTTTCTACGTACTAAATAAAAAGCTAACGACCCCATAATAACAGGCGCGACGAAATAAAAAAAACTTGAAAAAGAAAAAGTAAAAGTAAAAAGAAATAGTGTAAGTGTATAGATAGCTGATAGTCCTATAAATACAGGAATTCCAAATTGTAATTCTCTACATCGTTTGATTTTCCTGTATAAGACTTCCCCAATTAGACAAGCTATAAGAGCTGGTATACTACCATAAATGACGATCATTTTAATGAATCCAAATAAAATGGTCGGGTGAATATAGCTAGGATTAAAAATATATGAAATCAAGAACCATCCGAAAATAAAAGCAAATAGACCTGCAGCATAACTAATTAAAAATTTTATCAACGTAATCACCCTCACAATTTCCTAATATTATCTTCATTGTATCATTATATAAGATAGATAAAATGTGAAATAAATGTAGTATACATGTGAGTTTGACATAACGTCCTATTATCGAGATTCAATGTATTTAGAAGACTATTAAAAGTCCTCCAGATTGTTTAACTGGGGGACTTTTGTGTTCACATAATTCTTGTTAGCGGAAGTTTTTTTATCTAGGCTCAGTTAACGTTTAATGTTGATTTTCATGTTAAGATTGAAGTATGGAACAACATGTCGCTACAAAAAGAACGGAGGAAATACGGTGAAAATGCATCTTCAAGAAAGTTTATATGTTGAGTTGAAAAATGCAATTCGTTGTCATTATAACGAACTTATAACTAGGTGCGGTGTTGACACAATATATGGGTACTCCATATTAACAGACGATTGTGTCAATAGCATTGGACCAGTGGCTAATAAAGAAAGACTGATCAAAGTTAATAAATCGGACCCTTTATACAATTATTATAGATATGGAGCTGTTGAGTGGAGCGAATGGGACGATTTCGGAATGTTTGATGAAGTGAACAAAATTATTAAGAAATATCATGAAACCGTCGAAGATGACTTTAACATGCGAGTAAATACACTGTTGAATGAATCGTTAAATGTGTTAATGGAACTTGAATCAGAAGGATTGTTTGGAGACAGAAATGATAATCGATTTATTGTCATTTGTGTAACTGATTCATCGAATGAAATCATGATTGAATCAGCTCGATTGCTTAATACATTAAAGATATACGAAGAATATGCTTCAGAATTTGCATAAGAATGAATATAAGTAAAACTGCTCTCTATAAGAGGCGGTTTTCTTTTGTTCGAAAGTCAACAATTAATATTAACAGAGCCTTTATCTAAAAATACAGCCCTTACTATACATTTTTATTCATAACTTTAGAGGAGTTTTTTGCTACAAAATATCCTGTCATTCCAGATATAAAGCTCGGTGGTAAACTCCAAAAAAAGAATCCCCATTTGTTTGTAATTACTGACAGAATGAGAAAAAAAACAGCAAACCTCTCCTCATTTTGGAGATGGTATTGTATTTTATTGTTTTGCTAATCTACAATTTCGTATATTGCTATAAGTCCCCATAGCCAAGAACATGATACTTAGTCCGATAAACGTAGTACCCGTCCCCATGTTGCCCTGTGAGAAGTTCTCGATTGCATATAACACCATGGTCAACATACTGATAAACAGAGTAATAATAGTAAAAGGATGTATCTTTACCATCTTTTCCATCTCCATTTCATAATCTTATGTATACATATTATACCAATGAAGTTGTAGGTTAGATACAGATTTCCCCTGTATATCCTATACATGTTCGGTTAACATAACGTCCTATTACTGGAAGTTATTTGATGATTTATTCTTTAACTCAAGTCCTTTAGCAATATGAACAATTTCTTTAATAACAGAACCAACTTTTTCGTTGTCTTTAATTACAAATAAATGGTCTGCTTCACCTTCTACTGGATCTACTATATCTTCATTAAGGGATTCAGCTTGTTGTCGAATAAGAACTTCCTCAAAATTTGAGTAGGCTCCTCTAAATATATTCGTACTACGTTCGCTTTGAGAAACTCTGAATTGGAGTACATCATCTGGAATATCAAAATTAACAAGAATACGAACAAACTGATTTTTAGTAAATAAATTTTCAAGTAAGTTTGAAGTGACCCCATAAAGTTAGACAGGTTATTTCATTAGGAAACCTTTTGGGCATGGGTCCGGTATTGTACCGGGCTCATGCCTTTTAGTTTTGCCTTAATTCTTTTATGATTATAGTACTTTATATATTTTGCTAGTTCTTTCTTAAAATGTTCTATACTCTTAAATTCTTTTCGATACAGAAATTCTGACTTCATGATGCCAAAGAAGTTTTCAATCACTGCGTTATCGTAACAGTTTCCTTTACGAGACATACTTTGTGTAATG
>NZ_KB895749.1:0-11546 GCF_000374965.1 Bacillus sp. 95MFCvi2.1
AAATGTATTTGAATCATGTCTCCAAGTATAGATAAAGTGTAAAATGAATGAAAATATAGCTGACAATATACTAGATACTATTAACATACAAATAAATATTTCTACTGAATCTGGCTCTATAAACCTAGTAATAAATGAATCTGCAAAAGTAATAATATCCATTCCGAATATTACTGCAAAAAAATACAAAATCAAATAATAGAAATAAACAAACATATTACTCATCTCCTGAAAAATAATGAATTTTAAATTGCTCTTAGAAGTCAGCTGAGATACGTGTAAAATTAGGTCATAGGAATACATTATTTACTAAAAACTATTTTCTGAAGATATTTGTAATATAAACGTTCGTTTTTATTTGAAAATATGAAATACCCTAACTGATGAACAAGATGTAACAAAATACTCTATCAAAAAATAATCCGTAACATTATTAGTGCAATACCTTTTTTCCATATCAAAACCTCATGTTAGAAATATATATATTACAGGCTGTGAACTGAAATTACATGTATCTTGGTCAACAAACCCCATCTTTTTAATGCTTTTCTTTCATACACTCTCGCTAATATAGTCTACTTTTCTAACAATTGTAATTCAAACTATATTTTTAAAAAATAAAAACCATAAAAAACAAAATTAAACGAGTCCCTAAGAGAGAAGCTTAATTTTGTTAAGGGATATAGCCATATTTTTAAAACTCACTATACTAAGGAGTCCCGTCAACCAAATGACATAAAACCCACGCTAGGACATTTTTCGGAAGTAAAAACTTTGATTTTTGTACGCTAAGAATTGTAACTAAAATGAACGTTTTTGTTACAATATTAGTTTCAAGAAGCGTTAGCTTTTATTTAGCCAATTTAGTTGTAACAAAATAGTGTATCAAAAATAATTTGTCACATTATTAATCATAATCTTTTTTGTTACGCAAGAAATTCTATTATATCAAGCTTTCTTTTCCTTAGCGTGGGTTTTATGTTAGTACGTTGGCTGTACCCCTAATATAAGAGAATAGAAATGTAATTTTAACTTTAAAAATAGATTCTAGCTACTTATATCAACATTTCTCATGAAATACCATTTTGGATTCTTTTTATGCAGTTTTAACAAATAATATACACAGAAAACAAGTGCTATCGCTGAGATGATAAGATAGGCCTTATCCTGATAAGCCTCCATGTTAGCATTTGCATAGAATAAATGCTCTTTCCCCATACTATCATCTTTAAATTTAAACAGCGTCTCGGAAGCGTTATAAACCCCATGAACTACCATGCTTTTATATATAGAATTACTATCAACAGTAACTAAGAATAATAAAAATCCCAAGCAAAGAGCATACATCAAAAATATTGGCTTAAATCCACCCAAGGAATGCATGAGAGAAAATAGTATAGAAGTGAGAAGAAAAACAAATAAAAGATTGTATTTTTTCACGAGCCATTTCGTTAAAAAACCTCTAAAAACGAGTTCCTCTGCGCCACCCTGGATAAGGTAAGTAACAAAACATAATAAAACATATGGATAAACATTAAAATTAGAGATTTGCTCTGTAAATCCAATTTGAACGTTAAACATAAGAGTGTAAATATAAATACCTACAAAATTGATAAACAGACCAATTGCTGCACCACTAAATATATTTGCCATAACCCTATATGACCGATCCCTTGTAAATCCGATATTCGAAATTGGGTTCTTAAATATGTAAACATACACTAACAACAGCACCCATACTCCAATAAACGTACGAATGACCCCTACAAAACGATATGCAGAACTAGTTTCTGGAACTAGATCGTGAACAGATTGGAGCAAAGTACTCACTGTTGCTTGTGTTCCATAAAAGAGAACCATTATACCGATACTGCATAGTAGAAGATATACCAAACTAGGTATTTTATCTACAAAATTATTATTGTTTTTGCCTACTTTATTTTTAAGTAGCCATAAATTTTCCATTCATGAATCCTCCTATACAATAAAAGAAGCTAAACTATATATCTTAGCTCCTTTTACTTGCAATTTATTTAATGATAAAAGCTACAATTCCTAAAATTATACATAGAATTCCGCTTAATAATTGTCCTAGTCCAGAAGCCTGTCCAAGAATCAATAAATTGAAGAGATTTTTTCTTGTTTGGGTTTTTCCTGCGAATGCATCATCCGTTTTCATTTTATATATACCCCATAAGATTAGTACTACTCCAAAAACTATAAGTAATAATTTTAAAGCCATATAGTCATACCTCCGATACTATAAAAATTAAATTAGGTTTTATTTTAAAAAAGATAGTTATATACATTTTCACATTTTTATACAATAAGAGATTCTCAAGGTTTAATAAAGTGATTTTAATTGCATAAAAATATCTATGTTTTCGTCAATCACAAAAGATAGAATCAGCAAGAAATAATAGTGAGTATACCTGCAAAAAAATAAAACGGGTCATATTATAGGAATAAAATCCAGTGTATGACCCATTTCCATACGTATAGGCTAACTCTTCAACAAAAATTAACGTCTGTGTCCCTTGTCATCAAATGTCCAAGTCTTACCATCAATTTCGACAGTTGTATTTTGGTAAATTGACCCATCCTCTTTGGCATAATACCTAAAATATCCATATTGACCATGATGCGTTTCATAATCACCATTAAACCATCCTATTTGTGCTGCTCCAGAATCATCGAAGCGATACCATTTACCATCGATTTCTTGCCACCCTGTCTGCATTACACCTTTATCATCGTAATGGTATATCTTACCATTCGCTTTTTCAAACCCTGTTACCATAGCTTGTCCGTCATTATTAAAATAATATCTTTTTCCGTCAATGGTTTCATGACCATCTAAAGTATAGTGTGTGCCCTCTTTAAAGCGGTATTTTTTTCCGTCAATTTCCTTCCAACCAGAATAGGAATCCCCTTCTTCTAAGCTGTAATATACGATTGCAGCCTGCTTCTCTGTATCAAATCCAGGTAAAAAGATTTTAGATACTCCTGTTTTTCTAATAGAGCCGTCACTCTCAAATACTAGTCGTTTCCCGTCAAGATTAACACGAGTAATAGCATCTAGTGCGTTTCCATTCAAATCAGAAGCCTTCTCAAGCACACCTTTGTCAGAAAAATGAAGAATAACATTATAATCTTCTAGACGTATTTCATTTGTATTGGCCTTGTGATTTTGGAAATAATAAATTTTACCATCGATTTCTCGCAGGCCTTCTTTAATGAATGCTCCAGAAGCATCAGCATACTGCAGATCTCTCCACGCTGATCGTTGTAGAACACCAGAATCATTAAAGTCGTAGTACTTCCCTTCAATCTCTCGACCATTTCCTACAACCATTGCGTTAGAATTTGGATTAAAATAATACGTATTCCCGTTAATTTCCTGCCAGCCCTTTAAAAGAACTCCTGAAGAATTTGCATAATAATGGGAACCATCTCTTTCCAACCAATTATTCGTTATCAATTTGCCAGAATCATATGCAGTCCATAGGGAACTATCATTGCTATCCTCTTTGAACTCTATCTTTTCATACTTCGGTATCTCATTTTCTTTACCAGGGTACCATTCTCTTAACCAGTTGTGCACTTCATTGTTAGTTTTTGCAGTAAAATAAAGTTTATCACCAGTATCTGGCGTGTGGAATAATTGAGAGTTAATACCCGCAACCAAATGTGCACCATTCTTATTTACCAAATGGAACTGAAATTTATTGTCATGAGACTTCTCGTCAATCAGGACAAGTTCAAACACTTCATCATCACCAATTACATCTGAATATTGAAGTGCATTTTCTTCTTTTCCCGAAAGATATTTCGAGCCTTTTTTAACGATTACTTTATTCGTCCCTTTTTTATAAGGGATAATTTGATAAGGATTACCATCATTTAGTATGCTATATACCGATGTAATAGGTGTCTCTAGGATTTGAGCGGTATCTGCTAAAATATTCGTTGATCGGTTATTAAAATCTGCAAGAGCTTCAGGGTTATTATTAACATAATTAGAAAGAGTTTCTCTGCTTGTTGGTTGTGAAGTCAATGTTGCTAACTTTTTTTGTTCTTCTGTTAACTTAGAAAAGAGATCTTGTGTTAAACCTTTTAAGCCGTCTAGAGAGTTTGCTCCAAATTTTTTCTTGTAAAACTGGTTGACAAGCTCACGATTTTGCCCAGATGTTTTTTCTACATACATAGTGATAGATTGATTAAGCGCAACTCCCGTTTTCCCTTCGTCCAATTGTGCTTGTGTAATATAAAGAAGATTGTGTTCTGAGACAGATTTTGCATATGGCTCTAGATCTACGATTGTACCTGCTTCTGTAATCTGAAGTTGCTGCCCCGATTTTAAGTTGTGAATCTCACTTTTCCCATTTGGATAGAGAACTTTAATCGGTTTAGTAAAATTCCCATCATCTTTCGTATGATGCACAGAAATATTAAATTCCCCCGATTTAAAGTTAGGGGCTCTGTAAGATACATTCTCTGCATATGGACCTGCGTAATTAGTTAGGTCAATTTCCCCCACCTGTATCCCAAGCGCTTCCCAAATATCAGCTAGTGCCCCTAATGTGGTAATAGTTACATCCAGCACTGTAGCTATAGCCTGTGCACTTGCGTTTGCTTTCTTCTCTGCAACAGGCGCTACAGAAAAAAGGATACTTAATGCCGCTGTGGCAGGAATGACTTTTTTTACAAAACCACTTGTTTTAAATGTTTTTTTCATTTTTATTTTCCTTCCTTAATAAGATTAAAATTATTTAAACACAATACTGTAAAAGAATAAGCACCAAGAGATCATCATAACTCCTTTTTGTCTTTTTTCATCATGTTGTTCTTCACTCTTTGCTTATACCTTTTACTACCGACTTATCTAAAATAGCTGCCGGGAAGTTCATTTTATTTTAAATAGCTTTCATTTCCCTTTCGTAAATATTACAAAAGTCTTTCAATGATTACAAAAGTCTTGCGATAGTTATAAAATATTACAAAATATGTAATATATAGAAGTGTTAAACATTAATAAGTGGAAGAAAAAATAATTAATTAGAAGTATCTATAGAGAAAAACAACATAAAAACCCCACTTTTTTTAGAGGATCAGGGCATCTGAGCGCGTTTGGGAGCTTTTTCTACCACATGCGAGGGTGAAAACAAAGGAAGAACCTGAGTGCAGGTCATCTCTTGTTCTACATATCAGAAACTTATATGTAAAAAAATGAAAATGGATTTATATAGGTAAGAGGTAATAAAATAAAAATAACATAATATAACAATGATATAATATATAAAACAAAATTTTATTCATTACACTAAAAATGACATAGAATATGAATTCCATGTCATTTTTCAAAGTGATTTCGAAAATAAGGGGGAAAGGAGTTGCTCAAACTTATTTTTCTAGCACATCTGAGCAAATTAATTTTAAATCATATGTTTTAATTGCACTTGTTGAGGTAAATGAAACTATAAAACATAAGATTATACTGTACATTGCTTATATTTTTTACTTCTGAGTTAAAATAAAATCAACTTTGCTTTATTCATCTTATTATATATCCCTTTCAATTTGCTTTCATAAATGTTACAAAAGTCTTGCAATCATCTTATTTCTTTGCTGATGTAACGGGAAGGGTAAACCAAAATTCACTCCCCTGTTTACCGTCTGAACGATCTCGTACACCAATTTCGCCTTTGTGCATTTCAATTAATGATTGTGCAATGGCTAATCCAAGTCCAGATCCCCCAGATTGTGAGCTTCTTGATGGATCTGTTCTAAAAAAACGTTCAAATATGCGCAGTTGATCACTATAAGCAATGCCTTCTCCTTCATCACGTACAATGAATTGAACGTGATGCTTCTGCTTATTTTCCTCTACAATTAACTCAATCGTTCCAGACACTGGAGAATATCGAATTGCATTATGTAACAAATTACTGATAACCCGTGCTATCTTACAAGGCATAATCCAGAGCTTAGGCAATGTATCAGAAACTTGTAATTGCAAATGGATCTGTTTTTCTTCTAATAAAATAGAATGTGAACCTAGTACTTCTAATATAATACGATCCATATGTGTGAAACTTGGATAAAAATCTTCTTGTCCAAGTTCTAACTTAGAAAGATCAAATAAGTCATTAATTAATCCACTTAATCTTTTTATTTCTTTATGGATTGTCGTTAAGTACTGTGTTTTCATTTCGGGATTTGCAATCACATCATCTTGTAATGCTTCAATCATCAATTGTATGCTAGCCATAGGTGTTCGTAAGTCATGTGAAATATTCGCAATGAGCTCTGTACGTGCTTTTTCTCCTTCTTCTAATTTAGTAAACCCTTCTTTTAATTTTTTAGCCATTTGTTGAAAAGCTGCCGCTAATTCTTTAAACTCTTGTGGTCCTCGTCCAATTCTATACATCGCTCCAAATTGTCTATCGCTAAATTGTTTTGTTAATGCAATTAAATTTTGAATAGATTCCGTAATAGAGCGTGTTAATAACCAGTAAATCATCGTTGAAAGCGCCATTGCTACGGTTACAATTCCTATGAAAAGCTGTGTTTGTTCCGGTCTAAGTAACATTTTCATTTCGCTATACCAGATAGCAATTACCATAATGCTGGTGCTTAATAAATTCATCAATAACAATTGATTCCGTAATTTCATATTGTATTTCCCCCAGTTGTCTCAAACCAATAACCTGTTCTTCTCTAACTTTTCACATAGATGATTCATTAACACAGTTACTATCTTAATCTCCTCGTATTCAAGCTCCCAAATTTGTTCAAGAATTCGAGAGCATAAAAATACATATTTTAAATGTTTTTTGTAATACAAAGTACCTTAAGTACCCCTTGTTGTAAAATAAAACTAATATCAGTAAGCACATCTTAGCTTAAATATCTTTCAATTTTCTTGCAAAAATATAACAAAATTCTTTCAGGAATATCATGAAAGATCAAAAGGCTTAATTGAAATTGCTAAACTGACTTCTCATTGTATTTCTCGTATGACACTGTATCGTAAGATACTATGGCCAACTGATAATCTAATGGAGAAAATGAGTAGTTAAATTAATAGTTTACAAAGATGTTAGCATGACAAGAAAATACTTCAATCCAAAATCCACTGAGCTACAGCATGCTTTAGACAAGGTATTTTCTTGCATTTTAGAAAGAAGAAAAATATGTCCTCAAAACGTGCAAGAGAATTATTGACACTAGATCAACGCTTAGAGTTTGTATCCATTTCAGAACAAATTAGTGAGTATGAATTAGGAAGTTATTACACCTTGTCTCCACATGATATCGAAATTATTAAACGCTATCGTAGAGATCATAATAACATAGTGGAACAAGATCATCGTTTTATTAAGAAACGTGTTCGTTCTATGTTAGGGTTCAAGTCTTTTGGTACAGCTACATCCATTCTTGCAGGAGTGGAAGCTATGCATATGATTAAAAAAGAACAGATTGATTTACGGAATCAGTCTGTCCAAAACCAGAAAGAATTCATCCATCGATTGTTTGGGCTTACAGCATGAAATAGAATTCCGTTAGAAATATATGAGCTGTATTCTCTTTAATTTTATCTTTGTACCAGAACCCCGTTTCTTAATTCACAAAATATTCAAAATTAAAATCTTCAAAAGTTAATATTTGTTATATAATGAAGTTGTCAAACCAGTCATCAAATAGTGTCCCCTATGTTTCTGTTGAAATAGTTTGTTTGTCCCTTATTAACATTATCTCAAAAAGAACTTGTAGTGATTGGCTACAAGTTCTTTTTGTTCTTTTGATTGAGGTTTTCTATCAAGATAAAATGCATCTGTAATACTTTCAGCATCTTGGTCTGAAACATGTTTTGATAATGTCTGGATTAACAAAGGTCTTTCTTCTTTAAAATTCATAGTAAAAAGCTTTGCGAAACAATTCGCAAAGCTTTTGTAATAGTACGTATTATAATAGTAGTTTTCGTATTTCTTCTGTACTTAGACCAGTGAATTTCGCAATGTCTTCTAACGGCATACCGTTCTTATGCATACCACATATTAATTGAACTTTCCCTTGTTCAATGCCTTCTTCTCGTCCTTTTTGGATACCCTTTTGAAGTCCTTTTTGAATCCCTTTTTCTAAACCTTCCTCTAAGCCTTCTTCACGAGCGTGAGCCAGCTTAGCTTGTTCATCAAGAAGTAGCTTCTCGCGAGCCTCATAAGCTGTTCGGAAAGAGGAGTCATGGCTCATATTTTCCCATTTATTTATTGCTTTTTGTAAAATTGGATCTTGATTCATTGCAATCTCCTCCAATGTTTGAGTTAAATGTTCATCTTCATGTGCTGGTAGTAATAACATCCAACGAACAAATGCATTTTCCCATGGATTTACTTTTTCTTCACGCCATTGTTTGACCAATTTTGGAATTTCAACAAAATGAATTTCAATATCATCACTTAGTATCTGTTGCTTTTTGGGATTCCATAATTGTCCTATGGTGTGAAATGAATCATCCTGGGAGAATAATATAAAATCTAATAAGTTAATGGTAATTGTTTTCCGAAGTGAACGATACGGCATCCCTTCTTGCATTTGGGATGTATAGAGTTTACTCCAGTAATATAAAGATCGCTTTACCATATCATGTGTATTGCGAAGCTGTATCTCTATATTCACTTGCGTTCCGTTGTCTAATGTTGCTAATAAATCTAAAATGGATAACTTATCATCTTCATAAGCCTTATGAAGATGTGGGTCTTCCAATTGTAGAGATGCAACGGGTGCCTCTAAAGATTCCTCTAAAATAGCATTCAAGAAACCAGTTAAAATCTCTTCGTTCCCTTTCGTTCCGAATAACTGTTTAAAAGCAAAATCAATTCGTAAATTTACTAATTTTGTGGACATGGGTTTCCTCTCCCTGTCTTTCTTTTCTTCTTCTTATTTTATAAGATAACTTGTTATATACGCAAATGCTTACCATTGTAGCTCCAATTCATCACAGTACACATCTAACTCAGTAAAACAGTTTTGTAAATCCGCTTCAAAATCAATTTCATGAATTATGCTATCTACCTTTTTTTCTAAATCTGAAATTGTGGTGTAAGGAACATATAATATGTACTCCCCTAAGCGTTGTTCCATATTATATTGTGATATGAGAAAGGATTCGATATTCTTTCGAACTTTCCCCTTTCCCCGTACAAATTTATTATTATTTTCTACACGCAACAACATACGAATAGTTGCTGTTTTTTCTTCTGTTTCCTCATTCTTTTGTACTTGCTTGTGTTCTCGTATGTATCGGTACAGTGTTGCTTGGCTAATGCCAGTCATATCTATAATTTCTCGAATACTATATTGCTCTGACTTATATAAATTTAATGCCTTCTGAATATAGATATCTTTAATACGAGGACGACCACCAACCCTTCCTCTTGCTCTTGCACTTACAAGACCTTCTTGTGTTCGTTGAGCAATCAAGTCTCTTTCAAACTGGCTGAATGCCTGAAATACTGTTAACATCAATTTGCCTTGCGGTGTATTAGTATCAAATTGTTCTTTGATACTAATTAGCTTAACTCCTTTATTCTCAAAAAAATCAACAAGTTCAATTAAATCTTTGGTGCTTCTTCCTAATCTAGAAAAGCTTTCTACAACTAATGTATCACCAGGTCTAATTTTATCTTTTAATCGAGTAAGCTCTGGACGATCACTTTTCGTACCTGTTATTTTTTCAGTTAAAATTTCAGTGCAGTTATAATTTTGAAGCATGTCTAGCTGACGAATCAAATCTTGTTGTTGGGTACTTACTCGTGCATAACCATAAATGTATGAATTCATAAAATCACCTAACCTTTACATGATAATCTTATCATAAAGGGAGGTTAAAGTTAATTTGATTTTGATAATAGTTTTGATAACGTATTTAAGCGATTTATAAGGCTTAAATTTTGTTCATTTCACATTTATCTGATTTCCGAATTTACCAAAACCTTTAATTTATGAACATCTTAACTTCATAACCTTTACTCCAGTAATTACGAAATCTACACAGCTAACTTTATTATGTATACTCAGGACGCAAAAGAACACTTAAAATTAGTGCAAATTATCTCCTAAAGTGACACAGTATATAGAGGGTTCTGGTGCAAATACTTAGGAAAGATATAAAGAGGCGAAAAGTTTCCTAGTGGAATCTAGTCTTAAGCAGCAATTCCAAATAGTTGATGGATGAACTTCACTTGATTTTGGACAGACTTGTTGGTCTTACCCCCGTCAAGTGGACAGCTGTAAAAAAAGACTATGCAGCCATCGAGATTCGATATTCAATCGGAGCTCGATGGTTAAGCCTTTTTTGGAATCGTTTGTAGTTGTAATGATAGATGTATGTTTCAATAGCTTGAATGAGTTCTTCCTTTGTTTGATAATAATTAAGATAAAACATTTCAGATTTAAAATGAGAGAAGAATGATTCAATGCAAGCATTGTCATGGCAGTTTCCTTTGCGGGAGTGGCTGCCGATGGCGCCTAGCTGTTGAAGCGTACGGTAATAAGCATGAGATGTATATTGGAATCCTTGATCTGAGTGGATGATGGTTCCATACACATCTCTTTTTTGTGCTGTTAAATCTAACGTTTTTAGGACAAGTTGTAAATCATTACGATGTGAGAGTTTCCAAGCAACGATTTCATTGTTATAAATGTCTTGAACGACCGAGAAATAGAGAAATTTATCTTTGAATGGCAAATAAGTGATATCTGTGACAAGTACCTCATTTGGTTTGCGGTTTCGGAATTGTTGTTCTACTACATTCGGAAAAACCTTTGAGGATTTCCCGTTAAAAAAGCGTCGCTTTTTACGGATGATTGATTGAATTTGAAGTTCTCGCATAAGTCTACATATTTTTTGTGGTTCACTAAAAATCCAGCCTCTAGTAAGGCAATTTTCATGCGAGGATAACCGTATTCCTTGTGTTTTATGTGAATGGCTTGAATCTGTTCACGCAATGTATGATCCTTTGAAAGGCGTAATTGTCTTTGCGTACATGTTGAGCGCCACTTATAGTAGCTAGATCGATTTAACTGCGCAATGACGATCAGCCAGGTTACTTTGTATCGAGAACGTAGTTCTTCAATAATCTCGTACTTAGCCGTTTGAGCAAGAACACCTCCTATAGATTTGGATACTGCTTTTTTAAATAAGCCACCTGCGCCTTGTAGTATTCCAATTCTTCTTCCACACTATCGAATTTCGTACGAGGACGACCTTTCAAGAGGTTTTTAAAGCCGTTATTGCCGCCGTTGTTTCCCCGCAAGTCTGAAATATCGCCTGTTTCTTGATATCTCCGGACCCAATTCATTAACTGTGTTCTACTTTTCAGCTTATATTTCTTAGCTATAGCTGTTTGGCTACCTTCACCATTTAAATAACTTTTTACAACTTGTATCTTTAATTCATCTGAATAAGTTTGAAATTTATCCCCTTTTTTAACCATAATAAAATCCCCTCCAAGTAAAAGTGTAACATCCATGTTTATTCATGG
>NZ_KB895750.1:0-11016 GCF_000374965.1 Bacillus sp. 95MFCvi2.1
TATTTAGAAGCTAAAGGGGAGAAATTTCAAAAAGAGGGAAACTATTATCGACATACGGAGCACGATAGCTTGTTAATTCGTGACAATATGTATGCATGGAATAGCCGGGGAGAGAAGGGATATGGAGCGATTAGCTTTGCTAGAATGTACTATGGTATGACTTTTCAAGAAGCAGTTCGAGACGTGAATTTTGGTGATTATCCTACTTTTACATCTTCTAAGGAAGAAGAACCAAAACAAGATGAGCCCTTTCGTTATCCAGGGCATCTAGAAGTCCAGGATAAACAAGCCATTAAGCACTATTTAACTGATGAACGGAAGATTGACGCTCGTTTAGTAAATTGGTTGATTGGTCAAGACTTGATTGCACAGGATAAAAAGAAGAATTTGGTGTTTAAATGGCGGGAACAAGGCGGAATAGGAAATGTAGTAGGTGCGGAGCGTCAAGGGACGGTTAAGATGGAAAATAAACGAGGTTCCTTTAAACAAATTTTGCCGAATGGAAAACCGCATACAGGGTTTATGGTGGATGTTGGAAAACCAACATCCATTTATTATTTTGAGAGTCCAATTGACCTTCTTTCGTATTGGACGTTACAACAAAACCGACTACAAAATGCAAGATTAGTCAGTATGAATGGACTAAAGATGAAGACAGTTTTACGTACATTTAAAGAGGCAAAAGATGAAGGGCTTTCCGTGAATCGGATTGTCCTGGCAGTAGATAATGATAAAGCGGGGAAAGAATTTACGGAAAAAATGGGAGCACTAACGATTACACCTCGTGTACAAATGCATCTACCATCCCAAGAAAAAGATTGGAATGATGTACTGAAGAATGCCGTACAATTAACAGAAAAACAGCAACAATTCTATATACAACCGCAAGTACAACAAAAGAAAAAAATAGTAACAATTCAAAAGAAGGAGATGGAACGAAGTGTCTAATATATTAGGGATGCCAGGAATATTACAGCTTTTTTTGTATGGAATGGGTATCTATATTATCTTTCATATGTTGAATTGGGGATACGGAAAAATACGTGATATTCGAATTCTAAAAAGAATGGCAAAGTCCGGTATTGGTATTATAGATAAAATGGATGGACATCAGTTTGAGGTGTATCTAAAAGCTCTCTTTCGAGAACTTAGGTACCGTCCAGAAGTCACAAAACGTTCCTGTGACTACGGAGTTGACGTCGTATTAAAAGGGAAAAATCGTATTGTGATCCAGGCGAAACGATATGGGATTAAGAATCGAGTGGGAATCCGAGCTGTACAAGAAGTATATGCAGGGAAAGCGTATTATAAGGCAGATGAAGCATGGATTGTAACCAATAGTTTTTATACAAAACAAGCGAAAGAATTAGCGGAAGCATGTCATGTAAAACTAATAGATCGTGTAGAGCTTCAAAAATTGATTAATAAAGTCAATCCCAAGTATTCGGCTGAAGAGGTGTACCATGGTGTAGATCCTGTAAATCGGAAGTGTCCGGTATGTAAACATCAATTAGTTGTTCGAAATTTGCATAACACGGGAAGAAAATTTTTTGAATGTTCTCGATATCCTATATGTACACATACTGAGCCAATAAATAATTGAGCTGTAATGAAAATACAGCTCAATTATTTATCACTGGGCATTTATAGCTTTAAACGAACATATTCTGTAAATTAATATAATCTCTTTTAAGATACAAGCCAGTTGTAGAAAGGAATTTTACCTATATATTGATGTTCTGAAAGTTTACAAGTTACCATATTTTTATCTAACTTATTCGCTTGTAATGTTTTTTTTGCATTTTCTTTTATTCTACGAAGCTCTAATTCTTCAATTTTGTTGACTAGAGCCGTAATTAAATAATCTCTAAAATTTGAAACTTTTCCTTGATTATATTTATCCATAACTTTTTTTAAGACTGATTTAAAACTTCTATCTGTTAGATCGTCTTTTGTAGCTTCCCGCAGAGTATTTACAATTAAATTTAATTGTTCTTCATCTAGGGAAGGTGAAGAATAGCTTCGCTTATCATCATCAAAATATACTATATCCTTAATATTAGTATTGGTACTTTTTTTTGTAGTATTTTTTCCTTGGTATTTTATATTGTACTGACAATCTGAATTCGGATTGTCTACATCCGGATTGTCAGTACATGGTTTTTCGGAACTCTCTAACTCTTCGGAGGCCGTATCCTGGATTTCAGTAATTGGCTCTCCGAACTCAACCCGAATTGAATATCCTTTAGAAATTTGTTCTTGAATTGTTTCTTCTAGGATTTCAGCAACATCTTCTTTTATTTGTCCATAAATATAGATTTGTTTCTTGTGTTTCCCCTTTTCTAAAATTTTTACACGAGCGACGTATTTATTATGTATTAATTCTGTAAGTGCGTTATAGTGTGCGTCACGTCCATTTTTAGAACGTTTAATAATATCTGGCATTGTAATCTTCCAAGCACCGTCGCGGTGCGAACAAAATTGAATTAAAAGGTACTTAGCCATTCCTGTAAGGTTGCAATCATCAAGTAGTGAGTTCTCTACAACACTATACCCTCGTTTTCTAGCATGTTTAAATACATCATTTCCCATCAAAAAGCCTCCAGTTTTTAACCCGAACTGAGAAATAGGCATAGAAAACTAGAGGTTTGTTATTCACATTTTAAAAATCATATGCTATCATAAAGATATAAATTTAATGATGTGAAAACAAACCTCGTGTTTTCATTTTCAATGGTTGTCGGGCGGCCAAACTCAACAAACCTATGAAAATCATGTCGGGGTTTTATTTTTTATATAAGAATATTTGCTTAAATATCTTTATTGTTATCTTTAATCATGACAGAAGATAGCAATAAAGAGTAATGAGAAGGCTGTCTTTCATGGACAGTCCTTTTTTTTGATGTTAATAGTTAGAATTTTCTATTAATATATAAATGAAAGCTCGTATTTCAATTGTCTTCAGTAAAGTTATCGAGCTTTTGAAAATTTTTATAATGTTATTTCAGGAAATTTATATATATAAATTTAATTTATTCAATCATATCAGAAAATTGATATAAATAGAAGATGTTTCCATTAATTTTCAGTAAGATACAAACCATACATAAACTGTAAAATTATTATCGTTAATACGAGTTAGCTTAGCTTAAAACAAAGTCATTAAAAAACATGTATTACAAAATGAACAATAAGTATATGCTTGAATGAAATATAATTATTTTGAAATATGAAATATGATTCGACTTATTGAAAAAAATCGAATTCTAAGCCGTTGAATTCATTTTATTATTTAAGACTATTAATTTAACTTTTAAAAAAGACTTTTTAGAATTTTAATATTACGAAGTACATTTAAATCAATTAGTGCATGGAAAATACTAAATAAAAATCAAGAAAATGGATGGTAATTGTTGTTAATTTCCTTAAATACCTATATAATGGAAAACATACTGTTTGAATATTCACATACTGCAGAATTGGCAGAATTTATTTGTTTTTATGACTTGGATGTCTAGGAAGTAAGAAAACTAGTAATTTGAGAAACAATTAATGTAAGAATACACAGAAAGGGGTTTTGTAATTGAATCAATCATCTAATAAAAAGCACTTACTTATGATTGGCGGTCGAACCGATCTTTATCAGAAAGCAAAAAAATATGATTTATATATAACATTGATTCAAGAAAAAGATTGGATGAGCAAACAGGATTATGACCTGGTAGATCGAGTAATCCATGCACCTGTGGATGCACCTTATCTTGTTGATTTAGCTAGTATACTACATCAGCATGAGCCATTTGATGCAGTAGTCTCATTTTTAGAAGCAGGTTTATTGAATGCTGCAATGATTCAAGATAAATTAGGTATCTTAGGAAATCCTCTTCATCCCGTTGAGGCTACTCGATATAAACATAAGATGCGTGAACAAATGCGTTTAAAGAATGTGCCATCTATTCCATATTCAATTGTTTCTGAAGCTAATGAAGTTAATTCCTTTGCAGGTAAAGTTGGATACCCTATTATTCTAAAATCCTCAAGAGGATCAGGAAGTAGAAAGATTCATAAGTTAACTGGGCCTCAGGGAACTAAGGAAGCTCTGCATGAGATTAAAAAACTATATCCAAACATTGACATCATTGCCGAAAAATTTATTGAGGGTAAGGAGATAAGTGTAGAGGCATTTAGTTGGAATGGGAAACATAATGTAATCGCTTTAACTGATAAATTAACGACAGGTGAGCCTTATTTTGTTGAAATTGGACATACAATTCCTGCTAAACTTCCTAGTGATATTTTAGATAAAGTAAAGGAATTAACTGAAAAGTTCTTAAGTGCGATTGAGCATCAATGTGGACCAAGTCACACTGAGATCATGATACACCACAACGAACCATATATAATTGAGTCCCATACAAGAACTGGTGGTAGCTTCATTTTTGAAATGGTTGAAAATGTTTACGGTTTTGATTTCTTTGAAGAGACACTCAAAAGGATTGCGGGAAATGAATCAATTGAGATGGAAATAAAGCCACGTAAAGGAGCAGCATCTGCAGTACGACACTTTGTATTTCCTGAAGGAGAAGTGTCTATGATTCAAGGAATTGAAAAAGCGAAGAAATTACCTAATATTACTCGTTGTGAACTTACATTAGAAGTAGGCAAATCCATAAAGAACTTTACAAATTCGGATGAACGTTATGGGTATATTTTAGGAACAGGGGATACTGTGACACAGGTATTAGAAAGTATTGAACAAGCTATGAGAGAAATTAAGGTAGAGATTGTATGATAATCGCGTAGTGAACTACACACCACTTAGCGAAGCTTGAAGTGGGTGCTTCTTGGGAAGTAGATACTTTTATTAGCTATCTATATTTACCAAGCTATCCCATTCGCACCGACGGTTCGTATTTGTAGCGCAAAAAATACCAATTTTAGTTCTTGGTAAGAACCCACCGTATTTTAGCGATTATGACTGTTTTATCCATATCAACGTCATGGCTTGGTTTTCACTATTTTGATATAGTGACGAGTTGATTGAAGATTTTACGATACGAATCTTTTCTCGTATCAACCTCATATCTTCAGTTTTCAAAGAACAATCTGTATGTAATAAGTTTACTACAATCTTTTGGCCAGTGCCAAACCGAAATTCATCTCCCACCTACCGTTGGGCTATTGCCCTGCACACACTTGAGGAAGGAGACTTCTTTCGGAAAACGTTAAAATACAAGGAAGGATTTTAATAATAGAACAGCACTTTAGGGGTGATTTATGTAGTGGACTACCATAAGCTAGCAAACCTACTTTTTCCAGACTTAAAATATACCATTCATGATTATGAAAAAATTTATCCTAAGAGAAAGCTTGATAATAGTGCGAAGGTTACAAGAATTGCTCCGAGCCCAACGGGATTCATACATTTGGGAAATCTTTTTAGTGCCATAATTAACGAACGACTTGCACGGAAAAGCGGAGGGATTTTCTTTTTACGTATTGAAGATACTGACAACAAAAGAGAAGTTCCTGGTGCAGTAGATAAAATAAAATCTACTCTAAAGTATTTCGGAATATCTTTTGATGAAGGGCCTATTGGTAAAGGGGAATATGGTCCATATTGTCAGAGAGAACGTGTAGCGGTGTATCATGCTTTTGCAAAGGCGTTAGTAGAAAAAGGATTTGCGTATCCGTGTTTTTGTACTGAATCCCAATTATCTGAAATGAGAGAAAAGCAAAGGAACCAAAAATTAAATTTAGGTTATTATGGCAATAGTGCTATTCATCGTAATTCTGATTTTGGAGATATTGAACAGAAAATAGCCAATAAAGAACCCTATGTATTAAGATTCCGATCAGGGGGTGATGTCAAGAACATAATTAAGATTGAAGATGCAATTAGAGGAGAAATAACTTTACAAGAAAACTATCAAGATTTTATTTTATTAAAATCTGATGGGATACCAACTTATCACTTTGCACATGTTGTTGATGACCATCTAATGGGAACTACGCATGTGGTACGTGGTGAAGAATGGTTGCCTTCATTACCTATGCATTATCAATTGTTTGAGGCTTTTGAATGGCAATTGCCTGTTTATTGTCATACCGCTCAACTAATGAAATTTGATGGGAGTTCAAAACGCAAATTGTCAAAACGTAAGGATCCAGAGATAGCGTTAGAATATTATATATCTGAAGGATATGATCCAAGTGCGGTATGGGAATATTTATTAACCATTCTAAACTCGAATTTTGAGGAGTGGCGTATTTTAAATCCCGATAGTACCATTGGAGACTTTCCATTTTCTACTGAAAAATTGAGTAAGTCAGGTGCATTGTTTGATCTAAAGAAACTAAATGATATAAGTAAAAATATAATTTCTAAAATGTCTGTTAAGGAAGTATATAATAATATTGCAACTTGGGCTGGAAAATATGATATGGAATTTGCGGGGATTTTTACGTTAAATCCGAGTTACTCAGTTGCAGCTCTTACACTTTGTACCGAAACACCACGTAAAGATATAATGTCTTGGAAACAAGCAAAAAGGTATTTAAGATTTTTTTATGATGAGACCTTTAAAATTGAAGATGATTTTCCTGTAGCAGTTAATATTAGTGATAGAAAATTATTCTTTAATAAATTTTTGGAAACTTATAATTATTCTGATGATAAATCGACATGGTTCAACAAAATAGTTAATATTGCAGTTGAAATGGGATATGCAGGTACTGTCAAAGAATATAAAAATAATCCTCATCAATACAAGGGGCATATTGGTGACATAAATGGTGTTTTACGTGTTTGTATAGTAGGACGACTAAATTCACCTGATTTATGGAGCATTTGCAAAATAATTGGAGATGCAAAGGTTCGTAATCGGGTTTTAAGTCAAACTTTTTCAAACTAACTATTCTAATAAGTCTATTTAGCAACATTATATCAAGAAGAGTGATTATTTTTATAGTTGTGGCGTATTAATTTATAATATCGTATCAATCTATTATACGTATATCATATATCAACTAATAAAAAATATATAAATATAATCAAATTCGAGAGGAAAGTGAATAATATGAATAAATTAGAAAATGAGTTATACATTCAATATCCATGGCTTAAAATTCAAACTACGGTAGAAGAATACGTTAACCCAGAATACTATAATAAGATTATTAAAGATTATATTTTTGATGATAAAACCGACTTAGAGTTATTTAATGAATGGTTAGCGCCACTTTTAAAAAAAGAAAATCTTAAAATCTTAGAATTAGGCTGTGGGTCAGGTCGAGTAACAGAAGTTTTAACTACACAAGCTCAAAATAAATGGCGTGAATTAGCATTGCTTGATCTTAGTAAACAAATGCTTGAGTATACTGGTAATAAGTTTAGTAATTATGAAAATCTTAAACTAATAAACTCAGATTCGATTGAATTTCTACATAATAATGAAGAAGAATACGATTTAATATATAGCCTTTGGAGTTTTTCACATTCTGTACATCAAGTGTTAACGAGAGATGGATTCGAAGCAGGAAAGAAATATGCTCAAACCGCTATCCGAAAAATGATTATTCAAAATATGTCATCTAATTCAGAGTTCTTCTTGCTTCACTTTGATTCATGTTCTGAAGAGCAATCAATACTGTTAAAACAGTGGGCAAAAGTTTTCCCTCTATTTGGTGATTTTTCTTCACAAAGCCTCTCCAAACAATTAATTGATGAGGAGTTAGCTAGACTACAAGATGAAGGGATCATTAGCTTCGAACACAATCATTATATTGGAAAAGAAATTGAGTATGCTTCTGAAGATGAGGCTTTAGAAGTGTTTATGAATTTCCATATGGAATCTTTCTTTAACGACTCTGATAAACTTCCTGAAGTAATGGAGGAGTTGCAAACTTATTTCAAAGGTTTTACTGATGAATCTGGAAAGGTAAAAATTAAGCCTGGATGTTTCATTTATAAAGTAAAAAAGATTTGAAGAAAACATTCTAATTGAAAGGTGAAAAAGATTATGAAGGAATTAGAAGGAAATGCTCCAATTGAAAAAATACTTACTGACAAGTTAGGTATACCCAATCTTATCGATATTTTAGGTGAAACACCTTTGTATAAGCTTACACCTATATTAATTGAAGCTGCTAAACGACGTGCTGATTCAATTACACCACAGGAATTATTACGAATTTATGATTCTAAACTGGATTTTTATGGAGTAAGTTCTTTTGAGCAGCGTGAAATAGTTGAATTTCAAAATAATTTTTATTCAGTTTTACCAGAAACATTTGAATCAGTTGAAGTCTCTCCTATTTGTCCGTTAGGTACTAATTCAGTTATAACTAACCTTAGTCAAAATAAAATTATGAGTACAACACGTGGATCAGAAGTGGTAGGTGATCCAACGACATGTTTAATATTAGAATGTGCTTCAAGACGAAAAAAACTTGCTAAAAAAGAAGAAACATTATTTGAAAGGGTAGACTTAGGTACATTTCAAAGAGTGGTAAGAATGCAGCCTTTTGATAAGAGTAAAGGGTATATGCAACATTTTAATCTGTTAGGAATAGCAACTGCTGCTCGTGAAAATAAATATTATAATTTTGTTTCTAAGGTTATGCTAGAGCATCTTACGATATGGATCGATTTTATTGATCATTTAAATAATAACGGCTATACATTTGAAAATATCTCTGTTAATATTTCTAATACTAAAATCCTTGAAGCTATTATTGAAAAGGCTTCTCTTCCACGCGAAATGATTGCTCTAAATTCAAATAATGAGGATTTTGATTTTCTTAAACACTTTGACATAGATATTCCGAATGAAGTGTCTTCTATGCATGAGATTAGTCAGGAAACCATTGAGAAATTTGGAATAGAGAAGATTGTTTCTCAAATGCTTTTATTTGAAAAAGATGTTTTGAAGGTTTTACAAGAAAAATATCCTAATGTTAATTTCTGCTTTGATTTTAACCGTGTAGCTGGAATAGGTTACTACAAAGACTATTGTCTTCATATTTATGCAACGAACAAGTCTGGAAGAAGAGTTCAACTTTCGGATGGTGGTTCAGTTGACTATATTGAAAAATTATTATCTGATAAAAAGGAATATGCTATTACTTCTGGTTTTGGTGCGGAGTTAATTCAAAAATTGTTTATGGATAAAGAGAAATAATAAAAGTTTGATACTTCCACCCCTAAAGGGGAATCCCACTAACGTTAGTGGGATTCTTGCTACCAGAGGAGTATTATTGATGTGTAAGATTAGAGTATATCATTCCCCTTTTACCGGCAAGGACTGTCCTATGTGTTCTAGCGTATTAGAGGTTTGTATCTGTTTAAATTATCGGATAGGTCGATATATAAAGCCCCCCCATCTTAAAGTGTAGCTTTGAGTTGGGGGGGCTTTATATGAATAAAATTTTCTACCTAGATAGCTATATAATTGTTTAATACTAACTATATTAGTTAACTTATTTGTTTTGTATCCTGCTGTGCCTTACGTATATCTAATCCTGGAGTTATTATTAAGTAAATAATGGTTCCAGTGATACCAATACTGGTGATAAGCAGTGCCATTATGGTAGATGGTACAAAAGATCCCAAGAATACAGTTGAAGAGGCAATTAGCATGGCGAGGTTATATTTAATTCCACCTATTACAGCCATGTATGTACTTCTTGCATTATCAGGTGGAATAGAAGCCATATAAGATTGTTCTACAGGAACTCTCAAGACTTCTCCAATCGTTAATAAAAGCATACATATAACTAAAATACTAATATTATTGGAGTAAGTTATGACACCATAACCAAGAGAAAAAATTGCACAACTGGCTACTAAGGTTGTTCTATCCTTCATAAAGTTTGTTAATTTTGTTGCATACAGTGCTAATATGACTACAAGGATTGTATTCTCACTTCTTAGGAACCCCAACATTTTAATACCATCCACGTCCCAGAATAAAAATGATTGCGATACCATTTCATTCGTTAGTCTAATTCCGACATAATTGGTTAACTGCATTTCCATGGAATTTATAAGAATACTAGCGATAGCAAATAATACAAATAAACGATCTTTTAGCACAAGGTTATAGCTTTTGAGTAAATGAGAGATATGTTGCGCTGGTTTTAGCTTCTTTTCTTGTGGTGCATAGCTTTCATCTATAAAGAAAGCTATAAGGATAACAACACTTCCAGTTGCAATCGTTAAAGCAATAAGTAATTCAAAGAGATAGTCTTTAAATAGTAAGGCACCCAACATACCTCCAATGGCCATAGATAAGTTATTTGCCCAATAGTTAATAGAATACATTAACTTACGTTGTTCAGGAGTACTTACATCGATTAACATTGCCTGATTTGCTGGTCCAGCTAAACCCCAACATATTGTATTAACCGTCATCATCATAAAGGTTATAGTTGGTGATACAAACCAAGGAGAATTTGATAGCATCATCGTAGTAAACGCTAAAAATCTTATAGATTCTGCAGCAAGAATAACTCTTTTTCTTCCGAAATGATCACCGAAATATCCGCCTATAAAGGACATAGCAATCCCTACAAAGACATTAATAATTAAAAGTAAACCAGCAGTTTTAGCACCAAAATAATTTGCTAAGTAAATTGTCATGAAGGGGAATATCATCCAGTTAACAAATTGACTAGTAAATGTTTCAATAATACGAAGTTTTATGTTTTTATGTAGATCTCTAAATCTCATATATGCGCGCCCTTTCTTTTTAGGATATATAATAATATATTATGATTTACAAATAAATAAGACCACTTTCTAATAAAAGTGGTCTTATTTACATCTTTTAATATTTTAGAGAGGCCAAATGGATTTGAACCATTAATCAGAAGTAGAAGCTTCCTGCCTTGACCGTTTGGCTATGGCCCCATGAATCGAATATAAAATATCGATGATATGAGTATTTAAATTAACTTTATTAAATTATGGAGAGGCCAAATGGATTCGAACCATTAATCAGAAGTAGAAGCTTC
>NZ_KB895751.1:0-10694 GCF_000374965.1 Bacillus sp. 95MFCvi2.1
TATGACCCTACTTTTCCTCTTGCCAATACCCAAGCAAAGCCATGCATTATCTTGAGCTAACGTTTACGAAGCTTACAAACCTTCACTCTCGTTTACCATACCTATCTTCTCCTAGCAGTGTTCCGGACCATGCATTTGTCCTCTGTTTCCGCATTTCCTCATGCAACCTACATTCCCGTTACCAGAAATACAGTTTCGGATGGAGACCTTCTTTGCGTCTAGAGGGGTAGCGTAAGCTACACTGTGGGAATGCAACTTCTTGTCGCACCATAATTCTTGTTATCGGAAGTCATTTCACTGTTTACATCATAGATCTTACTGTTATCTCTATTAGAGATCCCATGAATATAGGACTTAGGTTAAAATTATGGTAAAATTTACCGTGTAGGAGGGAGAGATTTGAGGGTTTTTATTTATATTGCTTTAATAGCATGTACTTGTATGTTAATAAGTTCGTTGATTTTGCAAAAGAAATTTCTATATAAAAAATATGATGTTTTTTTGTCTACTATAATGATAGGAGTATGTATAACCCTTATGCTCTATGGCTTTTATGGTGTCGACATTTCTATCGGTAGACCATTATGGTACGTAGCAGTATTTATATTGATTGGAGTTGTAACGGGTACTCTTATAAGTTTAGCTGTGAAACTGGGAAGGCAACAAGATAGATATAAATTTCATGTTTTTGGTCATATGCTAGGATTTTTAGGATGTGGAATACAAATTATAGCTTACTTTTATGAAGAATATCAGTGGCGTTTTTTTAATATGGAACTATTTATTTCTTTTTTCTTAATTTTATTAACTACATTATCTGTTTGTATAGCAGTGTTCTTTCATCGGATTTTTTTCATGTGTGTTGCAATTTTTCCTAGTTTATTGACAACGCAACATTTATCTATGTTTTGGATCATTGTGAGTAATAGTTTGTTTGTAATGGGTGCATTGCTTATGACTACGGAATATAAAAAGAAACGACGAGTAGATAAGCGTGTAGAGTATTTTAGAGGAAAAGGTTATTCATAATAACATCCTAATATAATTTAAATTTCTAGAATAAAAGATTAAATTGTTAATAAGGGATATCGCCACATGCCCATCAAGCTAAGATTTTACAGTACCCTCAAAACACAAATTTCATCTCACTTTTTTGTTCTATAAATTATTAATTTCTTTTAACACATGAAGATTTCTTTCAAACTCAAATAAAAAATAGGTCTCAAGATTTTTTTCTCGAGACTCTATTTTTTATTTTAAAAAGGAAATCATGATTTTCTCTAATTCAGCTTTATTTAAAACATCGTCAATAATTACAACTTGATAGGCATTGTCCTTTCCTTTTGCAGGAACAATCATCTTCATGCCCTTTACATTGCTTCCCGTCATTTTAGCAAACGTGAATTTTGCTCCTTCTCGTTCATAATTTTCGATCTTATCGTTATCATTAATCCAAAAGTAAAATGGATCCCTTCCTTTTTCTAAAACGGCGGATTGATAAATTGTATAGCCAAACTCCCCGGCTCTATATTCTGAGTTAATGATAGGATTCAGCTTTTTTGTTGTAATTACTGGTTCAACTTTTCCCCTCTTTAGTTCATAACCTTTCGCTACATAAGTTGGTTTCTTGTATGGAAAATCAAATGAACGAGATGTGAAATGTGAATAAATTTTTCCCCATAATGGTTCAATAGCTTTGCCATTCTCCTCTAATTTTTTTTGATCTTCTGGTTCTAAATTTTCAAATGTCCCTACTGATTTTATCTTCTTGTCTATGATATACTCCTCTCTTTGCAATTTGATTAATTGGTCAAATTCTTCTTTTGTTAACAGATTCCGTACCACTTCCATTTCTTGAAGTATATATTCATATCGACCCTCTGAAATATGAAATTCTGCAAATGCTTGTTCTTTTGTACCAATCATCTTTTCTACAATTTGCTGAATAGGAACTTTAGTTTGTGCTTTTGCTTCTTTGATATTATTTTTCATTTCAGTTTGTTCTTTCTGCGGGTTAGTTGGTATATCTGCATGTGCATTTAATAAAGATACAGATGATACAGCAATAATAGCAACAACTCCAAATGCAGACCAACGATAAGATTTCTTTTGAAATTTTTTAATCATAAGAATTCTCCTTTTTAATGTTCTTTTATTTCTACTTAAGTTCGCTAAGCTTGGTACTTGATAATAACTTGAGTAGTGTTCTAAAAGGGTAATAATGGTATGACCATATGCAAGTTTTTCCTCTGAATCTATAAATGTAAGAGCAAATGCATCGCATGCCAGTTCCTGATCTTCCCGCATGCATGAGTAGGCATACCAAAGAATCGGGTTAAGCCAATTTAGGATGAGTAAGCCATGCATAAGCCAATTCACACCGACATCTTTTCTTTTGATGTGAGCCAATTCATGATAAAAAATATATCGTAGTTGTTGATCATCTAATACTTTCATATGTGCACTTGACAATAACACCCTTGGTCGAAAAAATCCGAAAACAGTTGGACTTGCAATTTTTCCAGCTAAGAGGAGTGGGATATCCTGCTGAACGGACATAGATTTATTACAGCTCTTAAATATTTTGACAATCCTTTCATCTGTAATAACAGGTTGTTTTTTTATGTAGAGAAGTAAACGCCTATTCATAATGATGGTGGCAAAACCTAGAATGATAACCCCAGCAAGCCAAATATATAGAGCGATTGTATAAAATGAAAACGTATCATCCTGTGGCTTTTTATTACTGTGCGTTTGTTTCTTACTTTCGGCTGGTTGTGTTAAATCAGATGCATAGTTATCTTCTTTTGTGACTATCTTTGTATCGCCTATATCTGTCCGTTCTTTTGAAGAAGAAACAGCTACAGGCTCTTGGTAAAAGGTATCAGAAGTTCCATTACTGTACGAAAGAATAGAGTAGATACTGTAGGAACTATCTGGTGACCATGGTAATAGAAGTCTTACAATTAATATCATCCATAACATGTACTGCCATCGCGGGGTTAACTTGTTTCTAAGCAAGATTTTGACACATAAGATTAAACCAACTAATATACTTGCCATAATGGATGTTTCTATCACCCAATCAAAAAATCGAGGTAGATAGACGTTTACAAGCATATCTATCATCATTATCTATCCTTCCTCTGATTTTCCTCAGTCTTCTCATCCAGAATACGTTTGAGTTCGTTAATATCTTCTGAAGAAAGCTTTTCTTCTTTTAAAAAATTCACAAGTAAAGGTTTAAATGCTGCACCATAGAAACGTTTGAGGAGCGATTTTGTTTCTACTTGTAGATAACTATCTTGCGACACTAAAGGATAATATGCATACATACGCCCTTTATCTTGATGGTAAGAAACAGCCTCTTTTTGGACTAATCGATTAATAAGCGTTCGAATCGTTTTCGGTTTCCAATCCATCATTACCTCTAGTGCTTCAATCACTTCATTTGCTGTTTGAGGCGATTTTGACCAAAGAACTTTCATGATTTCCAATTCAGCTTCCGATATTTTAGGTAATTCTTTCATTTTATAAAATTCCACCCCTTGTATTACATTTGTAATCTGTAAATTAATATTACAAATGTAATCCTTAATTGTCAACCATATTTTGGGTTTGTAAATACATTCTCATGAAACTTTAGAAATTAATCCCAAAAAACAATGAAAATACGCTATTCTTTTTGTAGAAATATACAGGAAGGACGGCGTTTTTGTATGAATCTATCGATTCAAGATGAGTTTCATTTGTTCGCTGAAGAACTACAGCGATATCTATCTCCACATATTCTTCAACTACTTGCACAAGAGACAGGTTTTGTAAAACGTAAAAGCAAGTATGGCGCACAAGATTTGGCTGCTTTATGTATCTGGATTAGTCAACAGGTAGCAAGCGATTTCCTCACTCGATTATGTAGTCAACTTTATGCAAATACAGCTACACTCATGAGTACAGAAGGACTTAATCAACGTTTTAACCGATACGCTGTTTTATTTCTACAGCGTGTATTTTCCCTTTTAATCAAAAGCAAACTAAACGATTCGTCTCGAATCTCAAACCAATACACCTCTTATTTTCAACGTATACGTATTTTAGATGCTACTATTTTTCAAGTACCCAATCATTTAGCTCCTATTTATCCTGGTTCAGGAGGATGTGCACAAACAGCCGGTATTAAGATTCAACTAGAGTATGATTTACATAGTGGGAAATTCCTCAATTTTCAAATGGAACCAGGTAAAAATAATGATAAAACCTTTGGAACAGAGTGTTTGGATACCTTACGACCAGGAGATTTATGTATTCGAGATTTAGGATACTTTTCTCTAAAAGATTTAGACCAGATGGATCAACGAGGGGTATTCTATGTTTCACGGTTGAAATTAAATAATAGAGTATATGTAAAAAATGAATTTCCAGAATTCTTTCGGGATGGGACAGTAAAAAAGCAATCTTTATATGTTTTACTTAACCTTGAAGATATCATGCATCAGATAAAACCAGGGGATACTTATGAAATTCGGAATGCCTACATTGGACAACAAAAATTGCCCTCACGAGTTGTAATATACAGACTTACATCAACTCAAATTCATAAGCGTAGGAAACAGCAAACTTATGTTGAAAAGAAAAAAGGGGTTACATACTCTGAAAAAAGTAAACGTTTAACAGAAATCAATATTTATATTACCAACATACCATGGGAAATTGTTCCGATGGAACATGTTCACGAGATTTACTCTCTACGTTGGCAAATAGAGATTGTATTTAAAACATGGAAATCTCTTTTTGGTATCAATCATTGTCACAATATTAAGCGAGAGCGTCTAGAATGTCATCTTTATGGACAGTTAATCGCTATTTTTCTTTGTTCTTCCACTATGTTCAAAATGCGACAGCTGTTACTACAGAAAAAACAAAAAGAATTAAGTGAATATAAAGCAATTTATATGATTCAAGATCATCTGTACTTAGTATATGGAGCTATACAACAAGACACCCAAGAAGTATCAAAAATTTTCCTTCGTCTGTTTGACCTCTTACAGAAAAACGGACGGAAATCCCACAGATATGAGAAAAAGACAGTCTTTGATATTTCTTACGATTAGTCAATCCTTATTTTTAGATTTTTAATCAATTAAATATCGCAAAGCCTATATCATATATGTTAAATTTAATGCAAACTAAATACCCCTAATATGTATTCGTTTTTTACTAGGGGGAATAAATATAGTATGATGAATGAGACTATGATTTCAGGCGGTTAACCGATAATCATAGTGTATATTATGTGTAATAAGCTAGAAGAGGAGCTTCAATAACTTATTTACACATGCGATTGACGCAACTTTATGACATTTGTTATAAGGTTGCGTTTTTAATTTATCATAATACTCAACAATGTGGTTCTGTCCGTAACGACGTAGCTTTATCATGTTCTGGATAATGAGAAAAAGAAGCTTACGCAGATGCTTATTTCCACGTTTATTGATCTTATCTTTGAAAAAAGTTTTTCCTGATTGAAAACGGCGTATATCAATACCTGCAAATGTATTAAGTTGTTTGTTATTTTCGAAGCGAGTAATATCCCCGATTTCAGCTAACAAACGTATAGCCGTATTGGGACCTATTCCCGGAAAACTAAGAATAATTGGATATTCTGTGCGACTTTCAGCTAATCGTACCATTTTCGTGATACACTGTTCTTTTTGATAAAGGAGCTCCTGATAGCGTTTCGCGTACGATTTGAGTTGTTCACATAAAACGTCATCCTGACGTACGGCTGGATAAGAATACCTGGCAGCCTCAAGTACTTCCATAGCTTTCTTTTCTGCTATGCTGATTGAGATGTTTTTATTGGTATTCTTACGAATCTGATTCTTCATGACCGTTTTGGAAAGATTTTGAACAAAATCTGGGTGAGGGAATAATTGAACAAAGTTTAAAAATAAATCTGACTTAGTTGTGAAAATCTGTTCCAATTCCGGAAATGTCAACTGAATGACTTTATGCATCCGGCTACGAATCAAAGATAATTCGTCATCCAGTTCACTATAAAACCTTGAGAGTGATTTTAATTGATAAAATAAGTTATCTGTGCCTGTCTTTTTCCTCCGGGAAGCCGTGAAATGTGTGAGAGCTAATTGATGCGCGTCGCTTCTATCGGTTTTATGAATCCGTAAGGAATCGCATTGTAATTTCGCTTCTAAAGGATTCAACAGAAAGTATTCAAACTTGTTATCTTGCATAAAACGCTCCAGTTGTCTCGAATAGACACCAGTTGCTTCGAACACAATATGAGGTGGTTTTTTATTTTCATTCATAAGTTGATCTATTCGTTTTCGTAGTTCTTCAAAATCGGGCTTAGAATGATTGATTTCACTTTCAAAAATACATTGTTTTTGAGCATTATAAATAACCATATAACTCTTTCCCATACTAACATCAAACGCAATTACATGTTGCATATTTTGCCTCCTTATGTAGAATTGAAGTCCTCATCTTACTCTTATCGATTCCCATTTCTTATACACGATCTCAAGGATCCACATACTAAACTGATTCAAATAAGGTAAGTGAAGAAGGTCTGTTTTGGGTACGGATTTAAAATCCCAATATCAAAGCGACCTATTCTTCACTTCTACTATAAAAAAATAGTAGTGTAAACCAATGCCTTGGTTTACACTACTAATCTTAGTATGTTTTAGGTGTCGTTTATCAGTTTACTGTATCCAATCTAAAGCAGAAAACTGCATAATCTTTAAAAACACACCGTATCAAGGTTTATTTGGTATGCGTATTTTTAAAAACAAATAAACAAATTATCAAGCATGTAGGCAACAAGAACGGAAGTTCATGAAATACCTAACCTTAGCTTGATGGGCATGGGATATCGCCAGCATTTTGGAAAAAACTACGCTAGTCAAAAGTAAAACCATTCATCAGAATAGCTTTACTTTTGACATAATTATCGAAAGCGGAAGTTAATTATTCACCGACATAAAACAGAATTTGTGCAATACTCGTAAAAAATTCTGGTTCTTGTATAGGAGAATCCTCTTCTATCTCTAAGTATGTTTTAAACCATTCTGATGTCTTCATTCTCCACCTTGCTACTTCTTTACCTTGATAATAAAATTTTGCCCAATCCATTGGTGCTTTCTTTACTATGAGTTCACAAGACTCAGATTTAATAAGAAGCTCAGGCGATATAACTTGCCATGAAATATAACTTACTTCATATTCTTCACTCGTCAGACAGTTAATAACTTTATACGTAGGCTTTCCTAACCATTTGGTATTCTTTATGCACTGATAAACTATATCTCTATCGTTGGAATAAACATCGATTTGAACGTTCCAATCAATATTCCATACATAGGTTGCCATTCTTGTTAATATATTTTTGTAATTTCTTTTAAATGTGAATACCTTATTTCCAGATTCATCCTTGACATCAACCGATTTAGTAGAGTCCTTTACCTTAGGAGGTAAGTATGTATATTTCTTCATTCTAATACTTCTCCTTTATTTCTGACTAAAACAAGACGGTTTCCATTGTTCTTTTGCTTATTTTTGTAGTCGTAATTTATCAAAAAAATCCCTCCCTTTTTTTCTTTATTGTATCATTTAGAATAATTGATTTGTTGTAAAAATTGGATGTATATTCCATTCATATAAGGTTAACATAACGTCTCATTATCGGAAGTCAAACTAAAAAAACCTTATTCAACTCGCATTGAATAAGGCTTTGTGTTTCTCTTCATTTTTTGTTTTGCACAAAAGCATCAATAGCTTCTATAGCTTTTTCTGCCCCACCGCTTTTTTGAAAACTTTCATTAATTTTTTTGATACCCTCTTTATAGATTTCGTTGGTCAGCACTTCTTTAACGGCATCCTTTAACGTTTCAGGTTTCAAATTATCCTTTGATACTCTGTAGCCGGCATTAAGCTCAGTCAGACGCTGCGCCACTGTAGGCTGGTCCTTGTCATGCGGGATAACAACCATTGGGATATTGAAGTGGATCGATTCATTCACGCTGTTCATACCGCCATGGGTAATAAAGACATCCGTGTGCTCGAGTACCTTTAATTGCGGTACATATGAAGAAATGATAAAGTGCTCGGGAGCTTCTTTAATTTTTGTCATATCTACTCTTTCACCGGCAGCGATGACAACTTTTCCTTTGAAATCAGAAAATGCATCAATACATGTATTAAAAAACTCCTCTGTACGGTCAAGAACCGTCCCCATCGAAATATAAAGGACTTGTTCATCCTCTAATGCTTCAAAGGGAAAGCTACCCGTATAAGCCCTCTTTGGGAATGTCGGTCCGATAAAGATATTTGAATCATCGAATTTTTTGCTATTAGGCTGAAAATACCGGCTCGTAAATACAATCGTTAATTCCGCCGCATTATTCATAAACTGAGCCGAGCTCTCCGGCTCTACGCCATAACATTCTTTCATTTGTACCATTAACTTTTCAGCTTCTTCATCAGGTTTAAATCCGGATTCTGGAGATAAAGGCATGTTTTTAAGAAATTCTTTGGGAAACAAAAAGGATGCTGAAGAGCAAACTCCCGGAATTTGCAAGTAATCTCTCACTAGTTGCCCTGCTCCAAATTTTTCATAAAATACAAAGTCAAAATCAATATCCTGAGATAACTGTTTTGTGATATCTAAAGCGTCCAATGAAGTTTGAATTTGAATTTTCAGAAAGGCATTTAAACCGGCATTCGAATACGGATCAATGGATGCTTTACTCAATACATCAGGCTGAAGATGAACCGTTGCGCCAACTTTTTCTAAACGTTCTTTAAATTTTTCAGTTGTAATATAGTGAACACTGTCTCCTCTTTCCGCAAAAGCTTTTACAATGCCCAAAGTAGGATTGACATGCCCTTCTGCTGGAAAGTTAATCATTAAAATGTTTGCCATCCGAATAACACTCCTTGTCTCAATACTTGCAACATATTAACTCTCTTACTGCTTTCTCTTTGACTATTAAGGATACAAATAATCCCCCGCTGCTCTAGCCATTGATTCTACCTGCAAAACCAGTTCAGAAACCCCTTGAACCTTAAGCTTTATATTTCATCCCCCATTTATTAAATATTTATTAAATGATAACAAAAAAAGGAATTTTCAAATCATACTTAATAATGAAACTGATTCATACTTTAGACCTATTTTATTTATATAAAACCCGATATCGGAAGTAAATTTAAGTTGTTTTTAGAGTAGGTATAGCTAGTATAAATTCCTGAATTGCGCGCCTGAATTCTTCTTTGTTTTCTAAATAAGGATGATGCTTATCTTCTAAAATAGCAACGGACATATTAGGAAAATTAAATCTTTTATAGTGATATGGTCCAACAGCATCATCATACTTGCCACTAATTACGAGAGTTGGCACTGAAATTTCAGCTGTGATTTGAGTATAATCTTGAAAAAACTCAGGATCCGCATGTACATATTTACGAAAATCAGGGCGATGTTTAAGTTCTTTATCTAAGCTCTCTAAGACTTTAAGATTTTTTCTATCCGTGAACTGTAAATCATAATATTTTCCCATTTCTAGCAGTTTTTCAGCCATCGCAAAGAAGTCTTTATAGAAAGACTCGATTGACTCATAAGAATCCAAAACATTATCTTCTTCTAACCAGCTTCTTCCTACATTCATTTGATGCAGGTTTGACTCTCGCTTGTTTAGTGTACAATTAAGCAAGATTAAACTTAAGACACTGTCAGGGTATTGTTTGGCGTAGTTAGTAGCTAAAATACCACCAAATGAGTGTCCCATTACAATCCATTTATCTATCTTTAATTCTTGCCTTATTTCTTCAAGATCTAAAAGTAATCTTTTTAGTGAGTAATCTCCTTTCGGAGCGAGTGAAGAGCGACCACACCCCCGCTGATCAAGATAATGCATTTCCATAAAACTTTCTAAAATAGGGCCGCCTGTCTGTTCAAAAGAGTAACTCCAATAACCAGGACCTCCATGTAAGAAAACACAAGGTAAGCCTTGTCCATTTTTGCTTATATGTAAGGTAGTACCATCACTTGTCATTAAATTTTTCATTTTATGAATCCTCCTTAAAGTAAACTTTTCATTATTAATAGTTCGTGACTGTTCATTGGAAAACCTACCTTAAAAACCTGTATACCCTATACATGTAAGGTTAACATAATCCCTCTTGTCCTTGTTCTATGGATCTATGCATCTTTTTATACATTCCTATTCTGGTACGCCTTTTGGCTTCCCGATGATTCCCTATGTCTCCCTATTTTTTTCATAAAATCTTGTATAAATTACTAATTTAATCAGAGAAATGAAAGTAAACTTTTACATAGAGGTTTACTTTCAAACATTAATAAAAAAGACAGCCTTAAATGAAGTGACCCCTGTCAAGTAGACTGTATTCAAAAAGCACAACTAAGTAACCTGAGTTCTATATTTATATGGACTCAGGTTATTTAATTTCTTTTGAAATCTTTGGTGATTATAAAAGTGTATATATTTGCGCACGGCAAATTTAACCTCATCAGCTTTACGGAAAGAGTATAAATGAAAACACTCTGACTTAAAGTGGCTGAAGAAGTTTTCTATACAAGCATTGTCCCAACAGTTTCCCTTCCGAGACATACTAGCCTTCATCTGATATTTTTTTAGTAATTGATTATATTG
>NZ_KB895752.1:0-9921 GCF_000374965.1 Bacillus sp. 95MFCvi2.1
GATTTCAATCCTAACATCGAACGAACTCGCTTTTTAATAAACCGATGATCTTGTTCCACTATGTTATTGAGATATTTCACTTGCCTTAGTTGGATGCCTAATGGCATCTTTTTTTCTTTTCTCAATTCTTCAACTGCTATAGGATAAGCTGGATTCTTATCGACTGTCACGACACGAGGCTCAGAAATATGAAAAGACTGCAAAGCTTTCTTGAAGAATCGCTTTGCAGCCTTGTGGTTTCTTGCTTTGCTTAGGTAAAAATCGATGGTATTTCCTTTCGAATCGACAGCACGATACAGGTACATCCATTGACTTTTTACTTTGATATATGTTTCATCGACTCTACAAGAGTCATTGATTTGCTTGAGATGATGACGGATTCTTTTGTCTAATTCAGGACCATACTGATGAACCCAAGGCATAATCGTTGTATGAGCAACGGATAAGCCCCTTTTTCTAGAGTGTAGACTCATTTAAAAAACTTTGCAACAGAACGTCCTTGAAACACCGATATAGCCTT
Organism: Bacillus sp. 95MFCvi2.1; assembly: GCF_000374965.1. Taxonomy (NCBI): domain Bacteria; kingdom Bacillati; phylum Bacillota; class Bacilli; order Caryophanales; family Bacillaceae; genus Bacillus; species Bacillus sp. 95MFCvi2.1. The sequence goes on from NZ_KB895752.1 coordinate 521, forward strand.
TAAAATAAATTTCCATATGCTTTTTGTAAAGTGAATGGTATCTCCTATGTGAAATATTCTAATTTTGCATTGGGAAAGAATTTCTCCATATAAGAATAAAGATAACTTTTTATATCTTCTTCTTCTTCTTTTTGATAAATGTATTTTCCAATTCCATATTTCCCCCATTTATATCTTCTTTTCTCTTCATCTAATTCTAATTTTGTCATGGGATAATTTTTTTCAATTACTCGTTTGGCAGGCTTTGTAAATCGATGTTGAATAAATTCAAATGTGATATCATCACGTGCATCAAGTGGTAATTCAGCATCAAGACGTTCAAACATATGATAGTACCCATCCTGCCAACCTTCATGCAGATAAATAGGGGCCACAATGAACCCAAGTGGATACCCGGCTCTTGCTACTTTTCCAGCGGCCTCAATCCGTTTTGCTAGGGGAGAGGTGCCGGGCTCAAAATTTTTAATAACATAGTCAGCGTTTACACTAAACCGAAATCTTGTTTTCCCGTTATGTTTTGCATCAAGTAAGTGATCTACATGATGAAATTTAGTAACAAACCTCAATTTTCCATACTCGGATTCTCCAAAATGCTCTATTGCGTGCTTAAGAGTATGAGTTAAGTGATCAATCCCTACAATATCAGATGTACAGGATGCTTCAAATCTTGTCAGTTCAGGTGCTCGTTTCTCGATATATTTGTCAGCAGCCTCAAGAATTTCGGCCACATTTACATAAGTACGGATATATGGTTTACTACCCATCGTTGTTTGTAAATAGCAATAATGACAATGGCCCATACACCCTGTTGCAAAGGGAATAGCATACTCAGCTGAAGGCTTTGAGGTGTCAAACTTTAGTGTCTTTCTCACACCAACGACAAGGGTAGATTTTGCTACCCTGTACTTTTGAAAATCATTTTCTCCTGGGAGATCTCTCACTTGGTTATGTGAGGTGGTATACCGAATTTCTACAGCCATTTTTTTGAATTTTTCTTGAAGTTCTCTTCCTAACGGATAATCTAATGCATTTGGTTCAAAGTATACTAGCTTAGGTATAAATGGATTATTCATTCTAATATCCCCTCTAAAGCATCTCCATAATAGTAATTGTAAGCTTGATTTGCCTCTTCTTCTGTAGAATAAACAGCCATTTCATTTGATAATGGATAATAAGTTTCATAAAGAAATAAAGCTAATTCATTTGGATTTTCAGGGTTATTTACAACGGCTGCTGCTTGTATATTTGCTACATCCTGGGTGTGGGGGTTTCGGTAAAAAACATAGACAATATCTCCAGCATGATAAGTTTTGTCTTCGTTAAACAGTTCCATTCCATCACCTTTTCTTTTATAAAATCTATTGGGTACAGTTATTCATTATTAAATTTTTATCTTTAGTGCCTAAAATTATGTCTTCTTTATTATGGAAAAGCGTTTAGCTAATTGATTTAACCCATGTGGGACATACTTCGTTGCAAATCAATAGATTTAATTCAATTCTTTCTTTTGGTGTTCTTTTTTTCAACCAGGGGCAATTGAAAATGTTTTAGACTATAGAAAATTGATGTAATTATAATATTTTTTCAAGAAATTTTAGATTTAAAGAGAACATCCTGCATAGACATGTTATAAGTTTTTTATAAAATTGGGTTATCTAAGAAGGAAGACATATTTTGAAGAAAGTACTATTATTTGGAGATCCAGGTATTGATGATTCCTTAGCTATCATATTTTCTAGAAAAGATGACATACTATGTATATGCTATTACATTAATAGCTCAAATAATTGGTCATTCAATTGGCAGATAATTTGTTTATCTGCCAAACTCTTTCATACGCTTTTTATTTTTTAAAAATTTAGTGTTTGGAGGTATAAAAATGAATTTTCCACATTCTAAAAAAGAAAAGAGTAACAACTCAAAAAACTTAAAATCTGATACTATTAAAACTGGACTTCAGCCAGTAGAACAAGCCATGAATGGATTGTACGGAATGCCAGAAACTGATATTGAAGACAAAGAACACCAAAAAACGGAAATTTGAAAAATAATTAATATTTAGATACTACTTTTATTTTGTATACATACTTTATTCCTAATAAAAAAACCAAGGGAAATCAAAGTTTCCTTGGTTTTTTTATTTTATTATATTATCAAGCATCTACTTTTTTTGTCTCTTCCTTCTTCCGAATCTTTCCAGGCCAAAAAGCGAAACGGCCTAAAACGCCTGTAAGTGAAGGAACAAGAAGAGGTCTTACTATAAATGTATCCAGTAGTACTCCTATTGCTGTAACAATACCAAATTGAACAAGTACTTGGATTGGTAAAGTAGCTAATACAGCAAATGTTCCTGCCAAGATTAAACCAGCAGACGTAATAACACTACCTGTTTGAACCACCCCGTTTTTGACTGCTTCAAGCTGTGGCTGGCTTCTTTTGTTTTTCCATATTTCAGAAACCATAAATATGTTATAGTCCTCTCCTAATGCTACCAAGAACACAAATGCATATAGAGGAATCGCTCCTTGTATTGCAGGAGCATCCATACCATAGTGAAGTAGTAACCATCCTGCCCCTAATGCAGAGAAGAATGATAATACCACTGTTACAATTAAGTAGATCATCGCCACAACAGAACGTAAATATACAAGTAATAATAATGCGATAATACCAATCATAACAGGAATAATCACATTTTGATCACGTTCAGTTGTTTGTTTCGTATCGTATAATGTAGCCGTTTCTCCTCCAATCCATATGTGGTTATTAGCATCACTTATTTCAGCACTTTTCATTACCTGTTTCAAACTTTTTCTTAACTCAGGGATTTTATTCATCCCCTCAATAGAATACGGATTATCTTTTATTGAAACTTCAAACATTTGTAATTGATTATTCTGTTTCCCTTGCACTGGTTCTGTTACTTGATCTATAAAAGAAAGTTTTGTTAATTCTTCTTTGACAGGTACATCTTTTCCTTTTGTATCAACAACAATTTGTACAGGTGCTAACTCACCAGGTGAAAAATGATCAGAGATTAAATTAAATCCTTCACGTGAAGGCATATCTTTTGGAAATGATTCTATTAAATCATACGTAAATTGGATACGTGGAACAAATGAAGCCAATCCACCTAATAAGAATAGTGTTAGCAGGATAATTGTCCATGGTTTACGAATAACAAGATCTCCAAGTTTTTTGCTTAAGAACCCTTTCGATTCCTTTACCTTGATTGTTTTCTTTTTTTTCTTAGCATATTCTTCATTCATTTCTCTTGTTCTTGGGATGAATGGGAAAAATGCTACTCTCCCCAAAATAGCTAATAATGCTGGTAAAATTGTCAAAGAAGCGATTCCCATAAGGAAAACAGCCACGCTAAAAGGTACTGCAAATCTATGGAAAGAACCTATATGAGCAAGTAATAGAGTACCTAATCCTACTACAACGGTAAGAGCACTCATAATGATAGCTCCACCTGATTCTTTAATTGCAAGCTGTAGCGCTTTAAATTTATTTCGCTCCACAAGAAGAAACTCTCGATATCTTGAAATTAGAAATAGACAATAATCCGTACCAGCTCCAAATAATAGTACAGTCATAATTGAAATTCCTTGCGCATCAGCAGTAATCCATCCTTTATCAGCTAAAAAACCTAAAGTTGGACTAATTATTCCATAAGCAAACCCAACTACAATTAAAGGTAAGATTGCTAATAGCGGTGAACGATAAAGAAGAATAAGTAAAGCTAAAACAAGTAATACAGTTGCAACCAATAATTTCACATCAGCCTGACTAAATATGCTTACTGCATCAGTCTGAATACCAACTGGCCCTGATAGACGTACATGCAAACCAGAATCAGAAATCTTTCTTTTAAATGGATCATCTTCCACTGTATTCTTTATGACAATCTGCAGTTCAGCCATATTCTCCTGCAGCATATCTGTCCCTACAGTTTTATCAAAAAACACAGGAGTTACAAGAGACGTACCATCTTCTGAAACATTTTTTGCTAACGCTTGGTGCGGTATGGTATCAAAAGGTGGTAACGTTGATTGCCCCTTTAATGGCGAATTTCTAAGTTTTTGATAAGTATCTTGAATTTTCTTAAAATTCTTCTCTTCTAAACCTTCATCTTTATGCCAAACAATAAGCACAGGGTTTCCTGAATCATTCGGAAATTCTTTCTTAATTATATTATTAGCCTGTTGTGACATAGCCGTTTCAGGAAGATTAGGGGCTGTCTCATCTTCAACGGTATTCACAGCTGGCCAAGTAAACGATAAAACAAGTGTCAACAAGACCCATACAAAAAGGGTAATCCACCTTGCTTTTGGTCCACCGACATATTTCCCCCATGTATAAAGAGGATGTTTTTTCATAATATTCCACCTTTCTTACTAATTTTAGAATTAATTATATATACTGGTTAGTTAATTAATCAAGTGCTATTCAACTGATATGTTATAATATTTTAAATTATGAAGAGTCAGGAGAGAATGATATTGGAACAAAAACAACGTCCTTTAGGAAGACCACCTCAAAATAAAAATACAAAATCTACAAAAGATAAAATTGTTGATATTGCTACAAAGCTGTTTTTAAGTAAAGGTTATCAAATTGTCTCTATGGAAGATGTTGCAAAAGAGTGCGATGTAACAAAGGCAACTGTTTATTATTACTATGCTACAAAAGCTGATCTTTTTACGGATACAATGATTCAAATGATGGCACGCATTAGAGATAATATGCATAAAATTCTTTCAACAAGTAAGCCGCTTAAGGAGCGATTACTTGATGTTGCAAAAGTTCATTTAACCGCAACACTGAACATTGATATCAAGAGTTTCATGAAAGATGCAAAAATATCTCTTTCAGAGAATCACTTAATACAAATGCAAAAAGCTGAAGATAAAATGTACGAAGTATTGGATCAAGCAATACACAAAGCGATACAAAAAGGTGAAATCCCTAAAGGGCACTCGCTTTTAAGTACTCATGCCTTTGTTGCTTTGCTATACTTAGGTGATTACAAAGATGTAAATCAAAAGCCACTGATTGCCAATATAGATGATTTAGCTGTAAGCATTGTAGATTTTTATTGGAATGGATTGGGACATTAATTCAGGATTTTTAGTTATATATATTTCCTTGATATTGGTGTTTACATATTTATATAAAAAGCGACCATACTAATTTTTATGTTAGTATTTTATTGTGAAATACTACATGTTTTACTAACTACGATGCTAGGAGGATATTACGATGGATATTCGTGAAGGATTAATTCCAACTGCATTAGGTACAGCGGTCACAGCTGCAGGTTATGCACTTAAGCAGACACGTGGTTCTAATAAGATGATTGCTAATACGGTATTTGGATTTGGTTTAGCTCATGTTGTTTTAGGGGTAATTGATTTAGTCGAGCATCGTCGTTAGAACGAAGGCAAGCATATTTAAATGCTTGCCTTTTCTATACCAAAAACTTAGATATGCTCATGTGAAAATTTAAATTAGGTATATATTATGCTGAGAAGGTAGTCATACGCTATACATGTATACAAAAAATCTTACTATTTCTATTGAATGATTGAATTGATGTACAAGAACTTTTATATGAATATATATAAAATTTATCTGTTTATTTTAGAAGAATTATTTTTGAAAAGTAAAGATGCCCCCCTAAATTACATAATGTCAAACATGATTAATCAAAGTACTTTAAGCTCATACTAACGTATGTTTTATAAATACTAGAAATGGGGTTGATTAAATATGGAATTTGAAGGTAGAAATACTACTGAATCTGCACTTCTTCAATATAAACATGGGTTGGGTTTATTTACGGAAAAAATGCCAAAACTGGCTGAACAGTTTAATTCTTTTACAGAGGAATGCTTTAAAGAAGGTACATTATCAAAAAAAGTAAAACAATTGGTTGCTTTAGGGATAAGCCTTTACTCTCAGGATGAGTATTGCATTATTTATCACACTAAAGGATGTATAGATCAAGGAGCTTCAGAGCAGGAAATTCTTGAGATCATTGGCGTAACAGCTGCATTTGGCGGGGGAGCTACCATGAGTCAGGCGGTCACACTTGTTCAAGAATGTATGCAAGAGTTAAATGAATTAAAGCAGTGACTATCCAAGATATTGTTAAAAACATGTTTAATTTTTTGGGTTGTATTTATTACATTTTCTTGATAAAAACCAAACAATACAAAAACTTGAGCATTTTTAATTATGCTCAAGTTTTTGTAATTTATCAATTCATGCTGTAAATTGTCCAAGATAAATATGTAGCAAAAGCAGACCATAAAAGATAAGGGGTACGGCAACGATTCTGGGTATGAGGGGCCACTTCACTCAAGGAATCGACTTTTTTAGTTATTCTTAATGAACTAACGCATGCGTTAGTTCATTAAGTAAGAGGTTTGAAAAAATAGCCTGTATATATTCGAACGATGAATAACTTACCTATTTTCTTGTGTTTGTTTGCACCACATGCAGAAAATTCAGAAAAACGTAACATATTATTTATCTGTTTGTTTTTGCTTCTTTTTCAAATACTCCGCACGCAATTTTTCAAGTTGCTGCTTTTTATCAAATTTGGCAGGCGTCTGTTTTTCATGAAACTTTGTCACAGCTACCTGACCTTTGTAATCCAATTGATATTTTCCCACTTTGTTCACCTACTTTTCTTGTCTTTAAAGAGAATCTATTCAACAAATATAATATACCTTATTTTACTGAAGTAAACCTTATTACTTTATTAGTTTTTCTACTTACATCTATCTTAATCCAAATATTTCCTACTTAAACTAACCTGCCCCGTTAGTTTAAGTAGGAAACTTCACAATCTCAATAGAGTAAACCCTATTGGGATGGTTCTTTGAAACAAGTCACATGGTACTTGTCATTTTTGGAGGTAATTTACACCTATTTTAAGTGTTATTTTGCACAGGTTCCAAATAAAAAGGAGATGGCGATCGCCACCCCTTAAATACTTTTCTGCAACAATCGTGCCCCGATTGCGGAAGAACGTTCTGCTGTAGCTTTGAAATAAAGTTTAATCAAAAACACCTCGCAACCTCATATTTTACGATAAGTAAAAAGAATCCATTTTGAAAAAAAGATTGATCAAAATGGATTTTCGTGTTAGAAATATAAAATTAATTTTTATAACAAAGTCTGATTAAAACTCCTAGAAATGTTTAATAGGAAAATTGACTTACTTGCACTAAAATTAACTTATTCTTCAAACCAAAACAGAACTTCAATAGGTGCTTTTAAAACTTTCGCAATATCATAAGTAAGTTTGAATGAAGGGTTATATTTACCATTTTCGAGATTACCAATCGTTTCTCTTCTAACACCAACCTTGTTAGCTAAATCTTCTTGAGACATATTTAGCCTTACCCTATATTCTTTCATTCGAGTCTTAATTGGCATCTTGCATCCCTTTCTTTTCTCTATGTTCAAATATTTCAAGACTAATTAGGAATGTACCGAATGGTATGAAAAGCGAAATTGTAACAAGGAATCTAATTACATCTAAATTTTCCAAAATCAAAACACTTAATGTTACTATAATGCCCAGTATGAGTGCTACGAAAAATGCTCTTGTAGCGGCGATACGAACATGCTGTATAAAGAGCTCATCGGGCACAACCTTTGCATACAAAAAGAAGAAAAAGAAACCGAAAAAATAACCTACAAACGATGAATAATCACCTAAAAATGAGAACGGGCTTAAAAAGCCAAAAAAACCGAGAAACCCCAAATAAGATAATTTATTTTTCATATAATCCCTCCTGTGTGATATATTTCGCTCTTTATGATAAAAATATATCACATAGATTAAGAAATAAAAAGGTCCTATGGTTCATTTCTATAAAACAGTACGACTTTTTTATAAACAGTTAATCTTTTTTTAAAACGGTTAATCTTTGTTATAAACGATTCAACTTTCTTTCAAATCCACAGCTGCACATCTATGCTTTCTGGATAACGAAGAAACAATCCTATTTTGCGTAGTTCTCCTTCACTAAATTTAAAATAGAAGCTTTGCATAAAGAAATTAATTCAATCAAGCCATAGCTATTCACCACAACTAGAGCGTCTCATCCAATTTCTGAATCTTTGAGTGGGAAATTAAATATACATTGCCAAAAATGTCGATTTTGTCTCCCTTTGTACGTACGGCGCAATCTTTGTTCGACGCATAAATATTCATTTCTTCCGATAAGGGAGACAGTTCGCTTTGAACCAGCGCAATGTTATTTTCAAGATCAAAATGAGACAGGACGGAAAAATCGTCAAGGCCGATTCCGTCGTAAACAGAGCTTATTTCATCTCCAAATTTTTTCGAGCATAACCATTTAGCGGACATATTTATCGCACCAGCGCTTGCTCCCATCACAACGGCTCTGCTTTTTTTAATCAAATCCGACAATTCATATTCCATCAAAAAACCATTTTGTTTAAGAATATTTCCACCCAACAAGAAAATGACTGAAGCATTTTGAATTAACGTTTGGGCCTCTTCCTTCTGTACGCGATAATTAATTAAATGATATTCATCAAATATAATGCCGGCCTGGTCAAGCCACGATCGTTCAGTAGCACCATCATCTTCATAAGAAAATGGATTCGAGCTAATCATAACAAGCGATTTTCTATCAGTTATATCCTCCTGTAACACCCTGCCCAGATTCTCTGGAAAAAAATTGTTAAACCAACCTAAATAATAGTGAGTTTTCATAAGTACCTCCCGTAGTAAAGTGTAAATAACATTAATTTCCTGCGTTACTCATTCTGTTTTCTTGTCACCAACACAATATTCTCAATATGGCCCGATTGCTGAACAATCTAAAAAAATTCTTCCTCAACTTTATTATAGCTTACTCTAATAGAAGTTGTCGTTTGTTCCAAAACTCGTAAGTTTATGAACAGAGGATTAAACTCAATAATATCAACGTTTTCTAGCTATAATCGTGTTCATAAAGTGTGTAAGCAAATCAATGTTCAATTAAACTTATATTTTTATCTTTTTGAACATGTATGCACCTTTAAAGAATGCTGTAAGGATTTGTACTCCTTAGCGTACAATTTCCCCAGAATTATATAGTGACCCCTATAAAACCAACCTCATATAAGCTTATTATACCCTCTCAGACAAACTAAAAGAGGTTCTGGTGCAAAAACCATTTGATAGAGATATAGAACCTACATGGCCTATTCAATGACAGATTATGATGCAATTCCAAATAACTTATGTATGAACCCAACTTCATTTTGAGCAGACTTCACCTGTAGGTTAAGTTGTCCTTTTTTCATCATATGCATGGCTTCAACGCCGCTCAATATAGAAGTGGCTGTTTCATACGATTTGAATCCTA
>NZ_KB895753.1:0-8744 GCF_000374965.1 Bacillus sp. 95MFCvi2.1
TTGTGTGAGCCATGGATAAGCCTCGTTCCTCCATCATTTCCACCAGGTTACGGAAGCTCAAATTGTACCGTAGGTACCATCTTACTGTTAATAAGATTAGTTCCGGCTGATAATGCTTCCATTTGAACAAATTTCCCTTTTCCATATCGATCACACACCTTTTTCTAGAGTAATACTATCAGTATGTCCAAGGTTAGGAGATTACTTGCATGTATCTTGAATTTCTTGCACCGGAACCAAAAATTGAGTTCTCTTGTGAAAATTTCTTTTAAAAATCATACTCCTCATTTAGAAGAGATTGATAATAGTAAAGGAGAAAGTGTTTTAAATATAGATCAAAAATCTAACGGAATTTTTACAAGATCTTATGAAAATAAACGTACAATTATTAAAATAAGGGATCTTAAAACACTTAAGGTTACAAATACACTGAAGTTAGAAAACAATGATCCTATATATTTTGTAGATAATATTAAATAATATTAAGAGAAAGTTTATCAAAGTTATACGTAAAGAAGGTTATTAAAAGAATTACAGAAATAGTTAAAGGAAACTATTGTAAATAAAGGTAATTATTTTTATTTAAGAACTACCTTTATTTAAATTTATTACTGAATAGAGTTTTTAATATTACAAATACGGGGAGTGAAAAGAATGTATTGGCAGACTCTTCCTAATTGGTTTTGGGTAATATATTATTTATTTCTATTGACTACATTAGGAGCTTCAATCTTTAGTATAATTCGAAGGAAAATGAAAAGTTTGTCTATTTTAGCATTCATTTTTGTTATGACAATCCCAATAATAAGTCTCATAAATAGTATTGACAGACCAGCAGGAACAAATGAATTTGAATATTTAATTAGTCAATTGCAACAAGGCTTTATTTGGTCAATATTTATAATTATAGGTTATTTGTTTTTATTAGTATGGTGGTTGTTGTTTTTGCTCAATAGTAAGACTATAAGTTAAGTTTATTGCATTAAAAGTACGATTTTATTCCTTTTTTGATTATAGATGAAAAAGTTTATATCCTCTATTTGTAATCATACTGAGCAAATAAATAAGTGAGCTGTGATGAAAATCCGGCTCTTTTGTTATTTTCAGAAATTTATTTAAAAAAATCACGTTTTTATTAAAAACGACTTCTCATACTTGTGGTACAAACCAACATAAATATAAGCTATTGCTGTTCTTGTTCCATTACTACACAGACCTCTAATTCACATATCTCACAAATTAACCAATTCCTTAACGTACAGGGAATCGGTTAAAATATGTCCAAATTGTGTCTAAACGTACAATTTTCTTTTTTTGATATGGTGACCCCATACCCATCAACTTAAGAACAGAAACAAAATGAAATTCCGTTCAAATAAACTAAAAAACTCTTAAAACACTTTTTATCCGTAAAAATGATCATGCCAAATAAACCTAAATAGGTATTATTTTTAAAGATTATGCAACTTTCTTTTGTTTTCTAAATCCACTATATTCATAGATAACACCCATAATATCAAAGACTGTCTTCTTCTCATACCTATGAGATTTCCGTCCGTTTTTCTGTAGTAGGTGGAATAGGCGGATTAGAATCTTTGTTATTTCTTGGGTGTTTTTCTGTATAGCTTGATACAGAAGATATAAATAATCTTGGATCATTCCTATTGCTTTATATTCGCTTAATTCTCTTTTCTTCTTTTGTAAAAGTAGTTGACGCATTTTAAACATAGTAGAGGAGCACAGGAAAATGGCGATGAGCTTTCCATATAGTTGGCACTCTAATCGTTCCTGTTTTACATTGCGATAATGATCTATTTTAAAGAGTGATTTCCACGTTTTAAAGACAATCTCTATTTGCCAACGCAAAGTATATAACTCATGTACCTGTTCCATCGGAACCCATTCCCAAGGTGTGTTCGTCACATATACGTTTAATCCCGCTACCATTTTACTTTTCTCTGAGTACGTTCTATTTTGTGATTTTTCTTTTTCCGCGATTTTTGCTTGTCGTTTTTGAAGTTGCTTTTCTGTTAATCGATTAAAAATGACGCGTGCAAACAGCTGTTGTTTATCACCAATATAAGCATTTTTTAATTCAAATGTTTCTCCAGGCTGTAATTGTTTCAAAATCTGTTTTACATCGATTTGTATGTATTCCGATTGTTTCTTAATTGCACCATTTTTAAAGTATTCTGGGCTCGGATTTTTCACATATACATTCGTATTCAATTTTAAACGAGAAATATAGTATGTACCTCGTTGATCCATTTGATCTAAGTCTTCCAATGAAAAATAACCCAAATCACGAATACATAAATCCCCTGGTCGTAAGGTATCTAAGCACTCTGTACCAAAAGTTTTGTCATTATTTTTTCCTGGTCCAACTTGAAAGTTAAGAAATTCCCCACTGTGTAGATCGTATTCTAATTGAATTTTGATTCCGGCTGTTTGGGCACATCCTCCAGAGCCTGGATATACATTCTCTAAAGCATTTGGCACTTGAAATAAGGTAGCATCTAGGATACGAATTCGCCCAAAATAAGAGAAGAGATGATTAGAAAATTGCGTTTGTTCACATATTTTTTGTTGTAACAGTAAAGAAAAAATATGTTGTAAAAACAAAACTGCTTTAGCATTTAAACGTTTATTTAAGCCCTCAGGGCTGAGTAAAGTACCAGTAGCTGCATGAAGCCTGCTACATAATCGGACTAAGGGATCACTTGCCACCCGTTGACTGATCCAAATACAAATGGTAGCTAAGTCTGATCCAGAGAACTTACGTTTTCGTTTTATAAATCCGATTTCTCTTGCAAGTTCTTCTAAGAATACAGGTGTAACATATCGTTGTAATTCTTCTGCAAATGGTAGTAGTTCATCTTGAATCGAGGGATTCATAAGAAAACGTCATCCTTTCTAATTTATCTTGTTTAGAAAGGATAACGTTTTTTGGTATTTGAGAGTATTAAAATCTCTTGAGTTGATGGGCATGTAAGGTGACCCCATAAAGCTAAGACAAGTTAGATATCTCAATAATATAGTGGAACAAGATCATCGTTTTATTAAGAAACGTGTGCGTTCTATGTTAGGGTTCAAGTCTTTTAGCACAGCTACATCCATTCTTGCAGGAGTAGAAGCCATGCATATGATTAAAAAAGAACAGATTGATTTACAGGATCAGTCTGTTCAAAACCAGAAAGAATTCATCCATCAATTATTCGGGCTAGCAGCATCAAATACAATTCCACTAGAAATATATGCGCTATATTCTCTTTTATTTTATCTTTGCACCAGAACCGCAAGTGCCATAGGAAATTTCACGCTATGCCCCTAAACATGATTAACGTAGTTTAGTTTAATAATAAAAGTTGGTTAAATATTAAGAATAGAGTAATTATGTTCAATCCTTATTCTAAAGTGGTTCATTATTCGTATTTGTTCTTCAGTTAACCTCTCTTTATTCCAGTACATATGCATTAAGTTATATTCAAATATTTCCTTCAATTTAATAAATAGAGAAAGTTTCTCTAACATCTCTGGAGATATATCATTTTCCTCTTGATATCCTTCGATTATTGCTTTCGTAATAGAACGTCCATAGTCAACTATGTTGCCATTCCCTACAAACGAATACTCCAACGCACTATATATTGGAACGGCTAAATCAAATATATAATAATGTTTTTCACAATCTTGAAAATCAACCATTGTCAGTTTCGAATCACTATCTACTAATATGTTTTCTAACCATAAATCCCCGTGTAGTAAACCATATGTAGAATTACATTTTGGCAAATTTTTAATTGTAGATAACACCTTATGTGCTATTTCTCTAATAGTACTTTCTTCTTTAGGTATATATTTATGAAAATCATATTCCTCATTATCATGCCAATCGTTGATATATTTAGTCGGCATTATATCTTCAAATTTCCTTGATAAACGATGTAATCTACCGATTTGCCGACCTAATTCTTTTAATACATTGGCATTCCATTGACTTCTTGGTAAATGTACACCAGAAGCTGCATTATATAAAACAGTTAAAACGTCCTTATCAAGTGTTATATTTTCTACTAATTTACCGTTTAAAGAAGATATGGCAGGCGGGACACCAAATCCTTCATTATATAAAAAGTTTGTATATTTAACCTCTTCTAACTGTTCATCATATGTTTTATAGTTCGTTATTCTAGCGAAGAAGTCACCTTGTTCTGCAATACACCGATACATTTCATTTGTTACTGATTCGACTTTAATAAAATTCACTGGATATAATTCGTTAAGTAATTCAAGTATCTTTTGTTCCATATACATTTTAATTCCTCCAATTCAATATAGATAATGACTTCCTTACAAAACTAACCTGCTTTGTTAGTTTAATAATAAGGTAATTCTTCCAGCTTCAAAAAAACCCCTTCGCACTTAATAGTATATCAAATGTGGGGAATTTTCCCATAAGAGGTACGGAAACGATTCAGGGTATGAGGGGCCACTCTGGGGTTTAATTACAAATCAAAAAAGGACTTTATTCAAGTTCTTTTAATCTACGATATAGAGCATCCTGACTCACTCCTGTAATCTGACATATTTCCTTTACTGTTTTATTGGTATGTTTTCGTAATTTAATTGCATGGTTCATGTCAGGATGTTTATCCGTGTATTTCTTCACTCTTCCCCCCTAAGAAAATATGCAAAAAAAGATAAGACCAGGAGCTCGGTCTTATCTATGGCATAAGGAGAAACAAATAGGGTGATAACCATCACTTTTTCATCATATTACATTAACTGTTGAATATTATAACCGACAATGGTATTAATATCCATATCAGGAAATTCATTACTAACTCTTATAGTTCCAAAAATTTCTTCTTTTCATAGGTATCCATGGGAATTTAGTTTATTTTTTTCGTTTTGGGGAACAATTAATTTCTTAAGTTGATGGGCATGGCTACCCCATAAAGTAATAAGCACCGTCTATGTTTCATAAACGATGCTTAAAATTATTATTTATTTACAAAATTACATAATAGATTGTTCATTACTCCTTCAAGTACTACACTCTCGTTTAATACTGCGTTTTCCGTACGCCAGCCAATAAATCCATCCGGTCTTATTAATACCGCTCCTTTAGGTTTCACTCCATATAACTTCCTAAAAACGCCATCTCGATCAATGAAATCTCCATTTAGACAAACTCGATACACCTTCATATTTACTCCTAAATGAGATGAAACGATATGTGCAGCTACTGACCAAGTACTATTTTCTGAGCCAGTAAGTAACACAAAGTTACTACCTAATAGATCAAGTATAGAAACTTCATTCCCTTCATACGTTCCCCAAAAATGTGGCGCACGCGTTCCTGGTCGTCCGTTCAGATCTACTATATCCATTCTATGCGGAGTTGTACTTTCATCTATAATCGCTTTTGAACAATACCGATAACCAACAGTAACAGCTAAACTATCCATATTATTCAAATTACCTTCATCTCTATTCGCAGCACGAAATAATATACTACTCGCATAGTCCGTCGTTAATTTCGCAACTGGATATCTCTCTTCGTGGTATGTTTCTAATAATTTTGGATCTGCTTTTCCTTTTATAACAGCCGCTAATTTCCAAGCTAGATTATGGGCATCTTGTATCCCTGTATTTGATCCGAATCCTCCCGTTGGTGGCATAATATGTGCAGCATCACCGACTAGAAAAACACGGTTGTCTTGAAATTTTACCGCTGTACTTTCTGTCGCTTCCCACGGTAAAATACTTAATATTTCCGGCTCAATATTCGTACTCCCAATTGCTGTTCGAATGATTTGTTTACAGCATTCTATAGTGAAATCCTCTGGTCGCTCTCCTTTTATTGGATCGTAAGCTACATGGTAAATCCATTTACTTACGTTATCGACCGGAATAAGCGCACCTAGAACTTCCGGATGTAGTATCATAGAAAACCCAAATGCGTCTCCTTTTATAAATGCACTCAAATCAGCTTCGAAGTAAATGTTCATATAATAACCACCGATTGTACCACGGCCCTCGGCTAAAATACCTAACTGTTTACGTATTTTACTTTTCGCCCCATCTGCTGCGATGACATAATCACAATGAATCGTGTTCTCTTTTTTCGTCTCACGATTTCGAATAGTTGCTATTACCCCGTTTTCATTTTGCTCATAAGAAACCAGTTCATGATAAAAAGATAGCTTTCCGCCTAATTTCCGCGCTTCTTGTAACATCATTTCTTCTAAAGTAATTTGATAACAAGAAGTTATTTTGGACGGGCTAATCTCTTCTACTTTGTTAAATAACTTTTCATCATTTCCATGCTGCGTCATCCTTAATTGTTCTAACTCCTCATAATTTGCCTCAGCTATTGTATGAACCGCAATTCTTCCGCGACAATTCTCCAATACTTTACCAGCTGATCTAATTCTTTTTTCTAGACCTAATCCTCGAAATAACTCCATTGTGCGAAAAGTAATCCCTCCTGCTTTCGGATGAATTGCAGTAGTCGGATGCCTGTCAATAAGCAAATAATCAATTTTATGTTTTGCAAGAAATAATGCAGAAGCTAACCCTGATAAACCTCCTCCAACAATTAAAACTGGCACATCATTCGATTTCATATATTTTCCCTCCACATATATTCTTCTGAGCTCAGTGACATAAATATAAGCAAAAGAACAACAAAAATATAGACTTATATTTCATTATGAATTATCATATAGATAGAGTACGCCTCAAATTATTTTATCATTTTATGCATCTACAATCATGAAGACTGTGTATGAATAAAATGATAAAATAAGAAGAGCCTTCGTTATATAACGAAGGCTCTTCTTATTTTAAACATTACAGTTAAATGGACACAATGTAATTAAGTCCTTACAGGGGTCACCATACATACCTATCAACTTAAGAATGGAAGCGAAATGAACTTTCGTTCATAGGGGTCCCGCCACACATCCATCAACTTAAGAATTTTATAGTACTCCAAAAATAATAAAATTGTACATTTTCACCTGGAGATGCCAATTTTCTCATTTTGGGGTCTTTATGTTCTGATGTGAATACATAAAAACAAGTAAAAGGAGTAGCAAAGCTGAAAAAAATGTTTTAATTTGAAGATGACTATCATGCCCTGTGGAAAAAATATTGTTTTCTAAAAGAATCTGTCTATTTTTGAGAAAAAAAGATTGGGAAGGGAACGAGTGAAAATAAAAAGAATACATCTACATAAATATTTTCAGAATATTGGGGGAGTTTTTATGAAGAAAAAGAAGTTGCTATCAATCACTGCATCAACTTTACTGCTTACATTTTGTATAGGCGGTTTTAATACTGCCGAGGCAGCTGGAACTCCAAAGTTTCAAATGCCTTTTCCTTGTGGACAGAAGTGGGAAGGACAAACTCGTTCTAATCATAGTCCAGCAAATTCTGTTGATTTTAACCGAGCAAACGATGAAGGAGATACTGTTGTAGCATCTGCTTCTGGCACAGTATCAAGAGTAGAAAATGAGGGAAATAGAAGTTATGGAAAATGGATTGAGATCAATCATGGAGACGGTTGGACTACTCGCTATGCACACTTAAGTACACAAAGCGTTAAAAAAGGACAAAAAGTTACGATAGGACAGAAAATTGGAACTGTGGGCAATACAGGAGGATCAACAGGTGCTCACCTTCATTTTGAACAAAGTTATCAGGGACAAGTCAAAAAAATTTCATTTAACGGCTCTCAAATTCATTATTGGGGTACAAAATCCTATACAAGTAAGAATAGTTGTAAAAAATAAATAGTAAGATCTTATTTCTTATACAATATGTGTTTCTTAAAGGGGTCACCTTAAGAGGGTGTCTTTTCTTATTAGAAGTCACCATACATGCCCTTTAATTTAAGAAATTTTAATACCCCTCAAGTACTAAAAAACGTTATCCTTTCTTAACAAGCTAGACTAGAAAGGATGACGTTTTTTTATGAATCTCTCGATTCACGGTGAACTACAACCATTTGCGGAAGAATTACAACGATATACCGTTTATAAAGGTATACTTTATCAATACAAGTTTTTTACCATATATATTAAAATTAAAATACCCTTTCAAAATATGACAACTCCTTTCACCAATCGTGGAAGGAGCTTTTTTCGTTCGTAAAGGTATACTTTTATAGACAATCCAAAGGCTCTCCACATCTTTGAATACGTAGTAATAAAAAGTGAATCAAAAGGTGTACCTTTTGAGACTGCACAAATAAATTAGTAATAAATTTCTCAATATGGATACTGTCGCTATTTTTAGCTATAATATTCAAAATTAACAGTTAATGTAATATGATAAAAAAGTGATGGTTATCACCCTATCTTTTTCTCCTTATGCCATAGATAAGACCGAGTTTCTGGTCTTATCTTTTTTATTTATATATTTTCTTTTGGGATGAATGGGTAAGTGGAATATGTGTAAAATTTGATATACTAAAAGAAAAATTAGGATGATAAGGGTATGCCAACAAAAGAATTTCAAGATACTGTACAACATTTTTCTTCTTTCTTATTAAATAAAGGACGCAAGCCTTCTACAATTAAACGATATGTTTATGATATTGAAGACTTTGGTCATTGGTTGCAAAAATCTAAAAAACTCCCTACATGCAATATATGGACGACACTTAATAAAAAGGATTTTGAAGCGTATTTTTACGATTTAAAGAAGAAACGACAGTACTCTGACAAAACAAT
>NZ_KB895754.1:0-8656 GCF_000374965.1 Bacillus sp. 95MFCvi2.1
ATCACCCAAAGATTATCTAGTCCTCTATTCATTACTTCACTTTGAATAAAGTGAATAAGTTCACCTATTAACCCTTTACCTCTAAACTTTTCAATTGTAGCTACACTTTCCATTCGGGCCTGTTTTTCATGTTCAAAAATACAAGCGATGGAACATGCTACTCCATTGTATCTAAGTAGATAGTGAGTGAATGCTGGATGTTGGAATTCATCTTGAAAAGCTTTTTTTCTAACTTCGCCTCCTAACTCTTTTATACTACATTCAATATCTAAAGCTTCTTCAAAATTTAATTCAGATACCTCTTCAATAGTAACTTTTTCATTTTTATCTTTTTTAGTTAATTTCTTATTCCATAATTGGACTGGACTTATTAATTCTTCAAATCCAAAATTCTTTATTTGTAATTCAGAAATCAGTTTTTCTTGCATATCTAAGTTGTATATATAAAATCTAGGTACTATATTTTTAGTCTTATAGAAATGGACTACTTCATCTACTATCATTTGTGGATTTAAACTTACTACACTTACATGTGCATGATTTGCATCATAATAATATGGGTTACTTTCATTACAAAATATAGAACCCCATGATTTCTCTATTCGGCTAGTAAAGGTTTCAAGATATGCAAAATCAAGTTCAAGAACATTTTTTAAACTAGTCATACGATATTTCCTCTTCTCTATTTATTTCTTCAATATCTTCTATACTTTATTATACATTTAAATATTTTAATTTTCAGTTTTTTAGTTGAAATATATTTCATACCCTTCAAAAAATATTTTCAAGAAAAAATGAAAGTAAACTTTTGAATAAAAGTTTACTTTGTACATTAATTAATAATTGTATACAAATTTATAGATATGATAGTCGTTTTTCCCTATACTTACTATAAAGAGGTGAACTTGAATGAAATTTAAGATTAAACAAAATCCTATTCATATGATTATATTTCTATTAACTATTTTCATTTTTATTGCTATGCTGTTCATACAAGGTACTAATAATATTTACCTAAGTTGTATGATTCTGTTAAACATAATCAATTTTTTATTTATTTACAGATCCACTTATAAAATTACTGACAAATCATTAATTATCAAATATTATTTTACAAATACTGAAATACCTTTTGAAGATATCCAGCATATCAAATACCATGGAAAGTCATTGAATTCACAAGACTGGTCAAGACAACGATTAGAAATTATGTATGGATTATTTAACACTTTGACAGTTTGTGTACCAAAAAAAGAAGAAGAATTCATTAATTTATTAAAAAATAAATGTCCTCACATACAAATAATAGACAAGCCCATTAAACAATAAGAACAATGGGCTTATTTTTATTTAAAATCTAGAAAACTGCCAATGTAAACTTTCAACTATTTTATAAAAAAGTTTGATCAAAAGTGCCAATAGTTTAACTGTTGTTTTATATGTCAAAACTGTTATTAGAATTATTAAGGGGAGTTGATCATTTTGATTGGTACTCTCACAAAGAATCATCAGGGTAGATATGTATTACCCGATGGACAATACTTTACAACTGGTGATGATATTGAGGTTAAGCTAGAGCTAACTTGGATTTTTTAATAGGATTCACTTTTATTTATAATTGTTAGTGATTAATCAATTACTTATGTTTAATTTTAAGTTAATCATTATTTCTAGTTTTAGTCTGAATTTTCATTTTCTGCTTTATTTTATCTTATCCATTAAGAAATTTAATGTTTCTTTTAGCCCACCTTTATAAGGGGTAGCTATAATTTCACCTATTCTATTTTCATATTTTTCTCCCCTTAGAGTAAATCCTTCTTCTGTAGGATACATTATTTCTACTACTTCCTTCATAACCGGATCAAACAATCCACTTATACGAATTACATTTTTATTTAATGGAATAACTAATTTTTTATTTCCAGTAATTTCACGTGCAATTTTTATTATTTCTTTTCCTGAAATCAATTCGGCACCAGGTATATTCCAATTCTCTCCATAAGAATCGTCTCTATTTGCTATTTCCACAATCATCTTAGCGGCATCTGGTAAATAGACATAGTCTCGTGGTATTTTTAGATTACCAATGAAAATAGAGATTTTATTTCCTGCTAGTCTAGTCAATGTTGGTTGTAAATACGAGTTCTGCGAAGTTATACCATAGTAGTCCGGTAACCTAACAATTAATGCTTTTGCATTTTCACACCCTTAACGGAAATCAGGGTACAGTCTCAGTATTTAATATCCAAGATGATGGTAGTCTGGTTAGATTGCAGGTTGCTGCTTCGACTAACTTTCCTTATTATGGATCACAAGGGTTAGCTGTTCTTTGATTCTATTTGGTCCATCACATTTGCTGGAGTATAAAAGTCTCTCTTAATGTATGAGTCATCTTCAACTAACGAGGACTTGAGTTGAAGATAAAAATAAAAAACGAATCATCAAATAACTTCCAACAAAACTAATTATCAATAGCAAAGTAGAGGTCTCGCCACATGCCCATCAAGCTAATATTTTGAAGTACCCCCAAAACAAAAATTCCATCTCACTTTTTTGTTTTATAGATTATTAATTTCTTTTAACACATGAAGATTTCGTTCAAACTCAAATAAAAATAGAGTCTCAAGATTCTTTTCTTGAGACTCTATTTTTTATTTCAAAAAGGAAATCATGATTTTCTCTAATTCAGCCTTATTTAAAATATCATCAATGATTACAATTTGATAGGAACTGTCCTTTCCTTTTTCCATAATCGCTGATTGATAAATCGTATAACTGAACTCCCCTTTTTTATATCTTGAATTAATAATTGGTTTTGGTTTTCCAAGTGTAATATCTGTATCAACTTTTTCCTTCTTTAGCTCATAGCCTTTTGCTGTATAAGTTGGTTTTTCAATTGGAAAATCCACCAATTTCTGCGCTTCCTTAACTGTATATCTGGAATGTGAATAGATTTTTTCCCAATAATGGGCCAAGAGTGTTGCCAATTTCCTCTGATTTTTTTTCATCTTCTGGTTCTAAATGCTCAAGGCTACCTAGGGCTATTGTCTTTTTATCTATGATATACGCCTCTGTTTGCAATTTGACCACCTTTATATCTGCATCGACACCAAATTGGTTACGTTGAGCAGCACACTGACTTTGAGTATTGTATAATGGAAATATCCTCAGAATATAGTTGTTTCAGGATTGAAGTACCTGTTTTTTGTTAAATTCTTTTGCTCCTCGATGGGTCAATATGCAGCATATGATGCAACATACAGTTGCCGCTAGTAATACATAGAAACCACCATTCCATCCTACCTTGTCAACCATTACACCAAAGAGTGTAGTACCTAAAGATGCACCTAGAATGTAACTCATAAAACCTCTCAAACCAACCGCAGAACCAACGGCGAAAGGTGGAACCACCTCCATAGTTTGTACTGAAGCCAGAAACTGCGGAATGTAAATCAAGCATCCAATAATAGCAGCGAAAATAGTGACCCAATGTAAAGATGTACTTTGCCAGTAACCAATGATACAGATGAATATCAATGTCATAGCAATGATTGCTGGAGGCATGCGGTGCCCTTTGAATAACTTGTCTGATAGATAACCGGCCAGAAGAGTAGAAGGAATGGCTGCCCATTCAAAGAATAAAAAGGCAACACTCATCTCTTCTTTAGTGAAATGTTTTACATTCAACAAATAAATGGGCAACCAGCTTATAATGCCGAAACGAACCATGTAAACAAAAACATCTACCAAGGAAACGAACCATGCATTTTTGTTAAATAAAACATAATTCCTAAAAATCTGCCAAGCATTCATGTCTACTGGCGGTTTGGAATCAGCCCTTTGTTGCATTTTCGAATCGGGTTCATCCTTGATGATTTCGCTTAACGGAGGCAAGCCCTCGCTTACCGGTGATCCTTTAATAAGGGTTAGTATCACCATTGCAATAACAATAGCTATTGCAGCCGGAACCTGGTAGTTTGCCGCTTGCCAGTGATTGGAGCCTAACATAGCAAAACTGACACCAACGATAGGCGCTACGATGCCTCCACCTATATTGTGCGAAATATTCCATATGGCACCGACAGTTCCTCTTTCCTTACGCGGGAACCAGTTTGCAATAGTAATAAAGCTAGGTCCAACTCCCATTCCCTGAAAAAATCCATTGAGAACAACGAGAACTGCAAACATCCAGAATGCGGTGCTGAAGCCCATCATAATATTGACCATAGCGCACAGAAGCAAACCAAGCGCCATATACCTTTTAGGATTAGCTTTGTCTGCTATACTACTCATTAACCCCTTACTAATTCCATAAGCGATAAGCATGGAACTGCTTAATAATCCTACTTCTGTAGCACTAAGATTGAGTTGTTCCTTCAGATAAGGAGTAGATAAGGCAAAATTGTTACGTACTATATAGTAAGCTATATAACCGAAGAACACGCCTAATAAAGATTGTAGCCGGAAAAGCCTATAGGTTTTTTGAACCTGGTCTGATGCTATTTTTGTAGTAGCGATTTTAGGTTTCAAAAATGAGAACATACTATCTACCTCGATTTCTTTACTTTGATTTACGGAAAAAACTTAGATTGGCATGAAATTTAGTATTTCAATAGAGGCCAACTTGTCGGAAACGTTTTCAAAAATACTTGTGTTATATCATCCCTCCTTTGTTAAATTATCTTATATGTCAACTCGTTAAACTATCAGCAAATATCTGATTTTATGTAAGATAATATCCTACATAAAACCATTTATGGCTATTTGCTGTCACACCTTCGACATAAATAATAGTTTTGTATACAATCTTCCATAGATTTCGTGGATCGTTCTGAAGTAATATATAAATATAAATTTTGAAAACCCTGAATCGAGTAGGATTCGGTAAATCGGATTCAATTAGGGTATTTTCACATATTACATAAATCCCTCGCCTGCAAGAATGGAGGAAAGTATGATAAATTGGTTGAGGCTTTTTTTTATATTGCTTATTACTTTACTTTCGATAGGATGTCAGCATGAGCGTTCAAGCCCTCAAATTATTTTCTCCGAATCTGACACCATGCCTGTTGGTTCACAAGGTGACAAGCCCTCTCCTGTACGGATCGCAATTTCAAGTGTGTTATCACCGACTGATACAATTATGTACTATAGGAAAATAGCTAACTATATCGGAGAGAAGCTTCATAGACCTGCAATTCTAATTCAGCGCAAGAGTTATAATGAAATTAGTATGTTGATGATGAATGGAGGTGCTGATATAGCCATACTTTCAACAGGAGCATATATTACCTACAGACATGTTGAAGGACTTGAAGCAATTGCCATGCAAGAGCGAATGGGAGTTCCATATTATTATGGTTATGTCGTCGTAAACCGCAAAAATGAACTATCCAGTATACATGATTTAAGAGGGAAAAACGTTGCTTTTAGCGATCCAACCAGTTATTCCGGATATATTTTTGTGAGGAAAAAATTAGCTGAATTAAGTGAAACGCCCGAGCATTTCTTTGGTCGTTATGTTTTTACATATAATCATGAAAGCTCCCTAAGCGCTGTGATAAATGGTGTTGTTGACGCTGCAGCTGTTGATAGCTTAGTCTTTGAGCGTACCAAACTTAAAAATCCAGAACTGATTAAGAATTTGAAAATTATTGCAAAAACGGAACCGATTGGTACCGGTCCTGTTGTCATCAGCAGTAATTTACCTGATGAAGAGAAGCGAATTATCAAGGAAAGTTTCATTTCTATGCACGAACAAAAAATAATAAAACCAGCGTTTCAGGGACTGTTCATTGATCGTTTTGTTCCATTTGAACCCCAATTATATGAGGGTCACCTATGAAATGGCTGAATAAATTACAAATAAACCAAAAGATATTTGGAGCTATATTCGTTTCGCTACTCTTTCTCGCTCTAGTATTAGGATGTATCATTTGGGAATCACTCACAAAAATCATGACAGAGGACCTTAAAAAACGTGGTGTAAATATCGCTGAAAATATTGCGGCATTGTCTTCGGATTACATTCTGACTGATGACTACTATTCGATTCATCTTCTCATTACCCGGGCACAGGAAGCTAACAAAGACGTTCGTTATATACTGGTCATTAACAATAATAATGTTCTTGTCGGAAATACATTCTCCAAACACTTACCGAAAGGAATATTAAACGCACATAAGCCTGATGATATCAATAATGGAAATTACGCTATACTAACTTCAGATGAAGGAAATATCCATGACATACTGGTTCCAATCGAAGAGGGAGATGTAGGATTTGTTAGAGTTGGAATGGCAGAAAAACAGGCGAAAAGCTATATTTTTACTAAAATTATAGAATTGGTTGTTGCTACATTTTTGGTCTGTATGGGGGCTGCAGGTATAGCTTATTATGTGACTCGTATCATTACTCGACCAATCAATAGTTTAGTTGATACAGCAACAGGCATATCAGCCGGTAATTTATCCTTAAGGGCTAAAGCAGAGAGTGACGATGAAGTTGGAAAATTAGCACGGGCTTTTAATGAAATGGCTGACAACCTAATTAGTTCCAGCACTGCAGTAGAAAAATTATTGAAGGAACTTCAAGAAAAGGATGCCCTTCGAGATACGTTGATTTTGAAACTATTATCCGCTCATGAGGAGGAGAGAAAAAGAATTTCTCGTGAACTTCATGATGAAACAAGCCAAGCCCTTACTTTTCTAATGGTTACAATGCGGATTTTGGCTAATGAAGTTAAAGATATCGAGCAACAAGAGCTACTTAATGTAAGCCGAGAAACTGCGGCAAGTATTTTGCGAGAAATTAGAGATTTAGCGGTAGAATTAAGACCACCCATCCTTGATGATATAGGTTTAATTCCGGCATTAAGGAAACATGCAAGAAAGTTTGAAGAAAAATTCGCTCTTACTGTAATTCTACACGCTCCCGATGATGACATTGCTGCCATAGATAGTCATACTGCTGTAGCACTATACCGAATTGTTCAAGAAAGTCTTACCAATGTAGTGAAACATACAGTAGCAACTGAGATTGTGATTAACATGGAAATCAAGGATTGTTCTATCGAGTTGAGCATCCATGATAACGGTCACGGTATACGTGAGACCGATTTTGAAAAAGCTCGCCAGCAAAATCGGATCGGAATATATGGAATGAAGGAAAGAGCCGAATTACTGGATGGTTCATTTTTTATCAAAACTCACAATATCGGTGGGACCGAAGTTAGGGTGTCTATCCCATTAAAACAGAGAGAAGGGTGTCATGATGAAAAAGACAATCAACATAATGCTAGTTGATGACCATGCCTTGATGAGATCAGGTTTAAAACTCCTATTGCAAAAAAGACCGTCCTTAAAAGTTGTAGGTGAAGCCTCTGATGGACTTGAAGCACTCCGGCTTTACGACATTTTAAGGCCCGATATTCTGATATTGGATATATCTTTGCCGCGCTTAGATGGAATCCAAGTTCTCACAGAGATTAAATTACGTTATGAACAAGCGAAAGTCATAGTGCTCACCATGCACGAGGACGAAGACTATGTAACATTAATCATGAACGCGGGAGCTTCAGGTTACGTCC
Organism: Bacillus sp. 95MFCvi2.1; assembly: GCF_000374965.1. Lineage (NCBI taxonomy): Bacteria > Bacillati > Bacillota > Bacilli > Caryophanales > Bacillaceae > Bacillus > Bacillus sp. 95MFCvi2.1. The sequence goes on from NZ_KB895754.1 coordinate 7,590, forward strand.
CTAAAGCAGCCGTAGATGAAGAATTATACACTGCTATTGATTCCGTTATGGATGGATACCTATACCTTCGCCCAAAGGAAATTTCAACGATGCTAAAAAGATTGCAAAACGAAACAGAGTCCCGAAATCCTTATGTAATTCTAAGCCCACGTGAACGGGAGGTATTGCAGTTTCTTGTTAAAGGATTTTCATTGTCTGAAATTGCTCAAGAATTAACTATCAGTATAAAAACGGTTGATACTCATAAGACGAGAATGTTGAACAAACTTAATCTTTCTAAAAAAAGTGAACTTGTTCAATATGCCATAAAGTATAATTTAATAAACATGAAATAACAGGGTAATGTATGTTATAAAAGATCTTATCTCTTCCGACATCCTTATCATATAGCTTTTTTAGGTTTTGTTGCAAAGTTTCCGAAGACATAAAGAGATGGGGAATATTGCGGACTAGTTTTATGAAACTATTAATAATTCATGTAATGTGTTATACGTCGAAAAAACGAAGTTCGGTTGAAGACTTCGCTTTTGTTTGTATATGGCATGAACAGTTTCTATACCTTTAATAGTACGTGAGGCATGGCGAAGCTTATCAAGAAGTAGCTATATATATTGAGTTTTACAACAACCGAAGGATTCATTCTAGTATTTTAGATTTATCACCAAATGAATTTTATCGACGAATACAAACAGAACCGTTACAAATCAAAGAAGTTAGAGTATGAGGCGAGATTTTTTTCTTGTCTCACATAAAAAGAAGTAATTTTATGAAATAAAGAGCAATTCTATGAAACAATGAGTTAAGGATAGTATGTGTCCAAAATTAGGGAGTTAATCCGCTTTGTTATAATATTAATTTTTTTATATATATTACATTATTTTCAAATAAAACCTTTCATTTCAATTATCATGAATATATATCTTATGCTAGTGAGGTTTACATAATCTATCATTATCTGTAGCAAAAATGTTAATGCCGTAATTACATAAAGAAAAAGAATCCCTTATGATTTCTGGGATTCTTTTTCTTGTTTAAAGTTTGCTCACACAAATGATCTGCACATCAAT
>NZ_KB895755.1:0-8065 GCF_000374965.1 Bacillus sp. 95MFCvi2.1
AAGATGATCAGGTTGATAGGTTCGAGGTGGAAGCATGGTGACATGTGGAGCTGACGAATACTAATAGATCGAGGACTTAACCATATAATATGAAGCAAATGTTATCTAGTTTTGAAGGAATATGCCTTCAATAGTTTGGTGATGATGGCAGAGAGGTCACACCCGTTCCCATACCGAACACGGAAGTTAAGCTCTCTAGCGCCGATGGTAGTTGGGACCTTGTCCCTGTGAGAGTAGGACGTCGCCAAGCAAAAACCTAAGTCGTTTCGACTTAGGTTTTTTTGTGGTTAATAACATAATACCTATTTCCGTATGCAAATAATTTTCCTCTATTCACTTTTAACATATCCTCAATTTTTATTTTTACTAAAGAGTACGGAGAAACGCCTCCAGTAAAAATAGATTTTAATTCTGAATGAAGGTACTCCACCAACTGGATATCCTGTATGTTCTAACACTTCTTGCTCGGTGGCTAACCGTGGCCTCTCAATATGTAATGCTTTACCTACTCTAGAAGTGATTGCTCAGAATCATACAAATATTTTTGACGAATTGTTCTGGAGAAGCATTGATAGTTTGTGTAGCTTCCTCTACAGAATGACAAGTTTGTGAGATGCTCTGCAAAAATGTTTTGTATATGTAAATATTGTTTATATTTTTTTGCAGTCCTTCATACGGCTTCTTTTCTCCAAGTTAGAGATAATAACATAAGCCCATCATCTATATGTATCTCTCGAATCATAGATGATGGGCTTGGGTGTGAATAGTAGCTATGTTTATCTTTTGATATCAATGAGTTTAAAGCGCTCACAAACGAGTAACATGTCTTCAGAAAATTCACGTCCAAATTTGTGTAACTCTTCTGTGAAAAATTTTATATGTGCTTTTCTCCAGTAGTCATAAGTTCGATCACCTTCGCCTTCTGCAATGGCAAATTCTTCGGGAACTTCATTCATTGGTGTTACAGTTACTTCTATTGTTTTAATAATGGCTACAGGCTCATCCTGGCTATTTAAGATAATGCTATAATCATTTGTCGTAGGAAGCGGCTCATTGTCTAGTTCATAGAAGATATGACCAGAGCATGTTGCTGTTTTCACGCCATCAATTACTAATTGAGCAAGATAGTCAGGAGATGCTCCGAACTGCCATGCACTGACAGATTGAGGTTTTTCACTTTCCTTCCAATACTCATCCCAATACTTTTGTGCTAATTGGTTCATTTGTATCATTCACCTATTTCTCTATTATATAGTCTAATACATAATTCATTGCCATAAGGTTCTGCTCATCTATCTTTCCTATAAACCTCTATAATAATATTAAAGAATATTCGGAATAAAGAAGTCAAGCCATTTTAAACGACTACCTAAGTTTTCAAGATTAGATAATTTATTTCGAGTAATAAAACCAACGCTTTTTATGGGGAGCTTGTTTAACGTATCTTTTCGTCAAAATGAAGAAGGTACGTCTGTTAGGGTGGTATAATTGCAACTAACCGATTCTTCCATAGGAATATCGGTTAGTTGTTGTCTTTTTATAGGTGATCTTTCTATAGTTAGAGCAATACGAAGAGAGTGAACACAATGGCTAACAAAATGCGGTAATAGGCAAATGGCTTTAAACCGATTTTTGCTAGTAACTTTAAAAAAGTTACTACTGCCAACATTGCTACTACAAAAGAAGTAATAAATCCTACTGCAAACATTGGAATATCATCTATACTTAAATGTTCCCAACTTTTTAATAAGTCTAGACCTGTTGCACCAACCATGACAGGAAGAGCGATAAGAAAAGAAAATTCTGATGCAGCGTTATAATTTACTTTTGCTAACAATCCTCCAGACATTGTGGATCCAGCTCTTGAAAAACCAGGATATACCGCTAAACATTGAAATAATCCAATTGTTAATGCTTGACGATATGTTAAATCATCTAATGAATAAGAGGTAGCTTCAGGTTTTTTAACTTCTGCAAAAATCATAAGAATAGCTCCTGCTACAAGTCCGATAACGACAGTATATGGCTGAAATAAGTATGTTTTGATTACATCATGTAATAGTAAGCCAGCAACTACAGCTGGGAATACACCTAGGAAAACATGTAGTGCATTGAATTTTTTCTCTTTCTGCAAGAGAGGCTTAATGTTACATAAGGAAACAAGGCGTTTGTGATATAAAACAGCAATAGCTAAAATTGCTCCTAATTGTATGACAATCTCAAATGTTTTTGCTCTTTCTCCTTCAAAACCTAATAAGTGTCCTACTAGTATAAGATGCCCAGTAGAAGAAATAGGTAGGAATTCTGCTAGTCCTTCTACAATACCGAGTATGAAGGCAATAATTGTATCGCTCATAATTTCACTCCTATACAAAATATTAATGAAAAGCTATCTATGAAATACAATGTTAAGAAATAAATCTATTCATTTCTTTTTTAGTAAAAAACTTTAAAGTTGTATAGATAGAATATAAAATTATAACTGTTATAAAGCTATACATTGTTAGTGTAACTGTAACGGGAGCCCATACTGTAATAAACGACCAAGGTGCTCCAAGTAGTATTTTGGGGAGTTTTAAAAAGAATAGTAGTCCCCCTGCAACGACACATATATTTATGAGAAATAATATGAATTTCTTTTTGTTTAATAAAGTCCAATTTCGGCGTTTTTGTAATAACCTTCTTATAAGTCTTATGGTTAAAATTATAAATAATATACTTAAGCACGCTGTCACAATGAATATTATGGTTGCTACTTTATCTATTTTTTGAAAGCTATCTATTTGTTTTGTATCAGAAATGTTTTTTCCATTCCAGAGATCTATAACTCCTTGACCAATTGATGTTGTAACTGCACTTTTCATATTAGATAACACTGCTACACCTGTTTGTTTATTCGGTTGCATAATAATAAAGGATGAAAAATTCGGATTTTCCCCCGAATGAAGTATGGACTTTGTGTCTTCTTGTCTAACAATCCAGCCGCTAGCATAATAATCATTATTTTTAATTGGTTGCACTGTTTTATCCGGTATGTGTGAATCTGAAATGAGTTGTGTATGAATAGAATTGTTTATTTCAATTCCTAACTGGAGATTCATCCATTTTGCTAAATCATTTGTATTACTAATAATATAACCTGCAGGTGTATTACCGCGATAGATAGGTTGTTCATATGGATATGGTCTCATAAATCTTAATTTATATCCGGTAGCCATCTCGTTAGGGTGTCCTTGTAAGTAACCTACTAATGAATTTTTCATTCCAATTTGATCTAGGATGTTCTGCTTTATATAAACTTCATATGGCTTCTTTGTTACTTTTTCAATTACAAGTCCTAAAATATCGTAATTAATAGTTGCGTATTCAAAAGAACTTCCAGGCTTATGATTTAATTTTGTTTGTTTTAGAGTTTTGATTGTTGTTTCCAGTGCATCATTGGCTGAACTTATAGGAATAGAGCTAATCGTGGTAGAAGGTATCCCGCTAGTATGATAGAGCAGATGATTTAAATTGATTTTTACTGGCTTATCATTATAAGTTAATTGTAACCATGGTAAAAACTTTGTGATATCATCTGCCTGCTTTAGTAGGCCTTCTTTTTCTAGTTGCAAAATAGCTAAACCTGTAAAGGCTTTACTTGTTGAAGCTAACTCGAATAAGGTATCCTCATTCACAGGCTTTTTTGTTTTTAAATCTGCATACCCAAATCCTTTTTGATAAACAGTTTTTCCTTTTTCAACAATCACTACCGATATTCCTGGTATTTGACTCAGTTCTTGTTGCTCTTTAATAAATTGATCAATTTGTTGTATACGTTGTTCGTTAGTTTGTTCACTTTCAGCAAAGCTAATGTGTGCTAATGGGATAAGGAAGATTAGTATTAAAAAACTAATAGACAGGTAATGGTAAAGTTTTCTTTGCTTTTTATTCATTTTTAATAGCTCCTATCTGTAGGCAATAATGGATGATAGAGTTGCTGTAATCATTATAGAAAGTGTTTTAAATCTGCATAATTGGAAAGTAACCCACACCTCAAAAATATGAGAAAGGAATAAATAGAGATGTGGGAACAAATTTTAGTGGAATTTTTTGTTTTATCTACTCAAATTAATGAATATCGACTTTTTTAAAATAGAATACTGTTGCAATAAAACCGATAATGGATGTAGCAGTGATCGCGATATAAGAATATTCTGGAGGATATGTCGGTTGTAATGTATTGTTTGCTATATCAAGTGTAGCTGCCCAAGGGAATAGATCTTTATGTTCTGAGTTTATAGACATAAGATTTATCAGCGTTATAATGATCGTTAATACAATAGGGGGAACGTAAGTTTTCATTATAAGAGTTAGCAGTACAATAGGAGTCGATAAAATAAAGAGAAATCCACCGCACATCAGAAACTGTATAAGAGATTGGAAAAGCAATGAGCTACTGAATCCAGAAAAGTTTCCTAAGAGCCCTAGTAATAATGTTAATCCCCAAGCAACTAGAGTTAACATCATAATCCAAAAGAATAGGAGAATAAATTTACTTATAATAAAGTTAATACGTGATACAGGGATGGTTAATAGGTTCTTTAAAGTATCTTCTGTATATTCACGGCTAAACAAATAAGCGATAACAACTCCATATAGGGGGACTCCTAGTACTACAGTAGTATATAGATTTACTTCAGAGAACAGTTGAGAAAATACAATAATCGGATTAGGATGTTTTGTGTGCATGTGTATATAAGATAATACAACTACCATAAAAGGTGCTACCGCCGCTCCAATAATACTAATTAAGAACATGTTAGAACGTTTCAATTTTAATAGTTCCGTATATAGTAGATTAACCAATTGTCCCACCTCCAACCAATTTGGTGAAATAATCCTCTAATTTGTCTTCGCTCATCATAATTTTTAATACTTCGATATCATTTCGAACAAATGTTCTGTTAATCTGTCCTTGTTGACCGAAATGAGAATAAACGCGAATATTCCCTTCATCATGTACTTCGTAATCAAAAATATGAAATTGTTTTTCTAAAAGCATCGCAGCTTTATTATCATTATTGACTTGAAATTCTAAGTATTTACGGTTTGTTCTTCGAAGTGCATCAAGAGAAGTCTCTTCTAATAACTTCCCTTCATGAATAATCCCCATACGATCTACTAGTTGTTCGACTTCGGCTAAAATATGGCTAGAAATTAATATCGTTATATTTCTTTCTTGTGCCAAAGATTTAATAAGCTTTCGCATTTCTTTAATACCAATTGGATCTAAGCCATTTGTCGGTTCATCTAATATTAATAATTCTGGATAATGGAGTAGAGTTCTCGCTATCCCTAGTCGCTGTTTCATTCCTAATGAATATTTTCCCACTAGCTTTTTCGTTTCATGCTCTAGCCCTACAATTTCTAATGCCTCTTCAATCGCATTCTTTTTATGAACACCGATTATTTTTGCATTAATTAATAGGTTCTCTTTTGCAGTTAAGTTTTCATAGAACCCCGGAACCTCAACGATAGAACCGATTCTCCTTAAAATTTCTTTTTGGTGTTGAAAAAAATCTTCCCCGAATATTTCGATTTTTCCACTTGTAGGTTTTATAAGACCGAGCAGCATTCGAATTGTTGTTGTTTTACCTGCACCGTTCCGGCCAATGAAGCCGTAAATCTCTCCTTGATTTACATTTATATTTACATTATCTACTGATTTTTGCTTGCCATAAATTTTAGTTAAGTTTATTGTTTTTATGATTGTATTTATGTTGAACACCTACTTTCTATAATCTCTTAAGTACATAATAAGAAGGAGGATTTAACTGCTCCTTAATCATTTCTTAACTGTTTCTTAAAAACGGTTTGTTTTGGGATGGAAAAGCCAAAGGTGGTTTTTTTCCATGGAATACTTTCTACCCATATTTGACCGCCGTTTTTTTCTACGAGAGCTTTTGCAATAGCAAGCCCTAGACCGCTCCCGCCATGAGAAGGGTTCCTTGATTGATCAATTTGGTACATTCTCTCAAATACGTTCTCTAGATCATCTGTTGAAATGCCAGGGCCTTTATCCCAAATGAGTAGCTGATAGTCGTTAGTCGTTTCTAAAAGTTCGATTCCTACTATTTTTCCAGAGTGTCCGTAATGTATAGCATTCTTTAGGAGGTTACTTATAACTCGAATAAGACTAAAAGAATCTGCTGTAATTATGCAAGGTTCTTCTGGAATATTAATTTGTAACTCAATACTATGTTTTGATAGTTCAGGTAAAAACTCGATTAGCGATTCTCTAGTAATCTCTGAAAAATCAAGTTGTTCTTCCTTTAATGGAAATTCATCTGCATCAAGCTTTGCCATATTGAATATTTCATCAACTAATTGTTTTAAGCTATTTGCTTTATTTGAGATTATTTCAAGATACTCCAGTTTTTCTTCCTCTGAAGCAGCTATACCATCTTTTAATGCGTCAATATATCCAATAATAGAAGTAAGAGGTGTTCGTATATCATGTGAGATGCTGGATAGAAGTTGCTTCCTAGCCTTTTGAGACCTTTTGGCCTCAACTTGTACTTTTTCTAGCTCGGTTATTAATTCATTTATAGAAAAAATGACGTCAGCTAGTGAATGGTCGTTATTTGTATATAGTCGTGTATGTAAATTACCATTAATGGCGCGTTTTAATTTCGTAGCCATGGACTTCCGAGTTTGAATAAAATGAAGTCTTGTAAAGAAAAGACTTCCTGTTATAACCATAAGGATAATGAATAAAATTAATTTTAATGTGTGAACAATATCTATAAATAGAAGTCCGGTGATGATGATAAACTGCAATAGAATAAGATAGAGAACTTTATCATTCTTCATTTTTCTCACCTACAAATTTATAACCAATACCCCATACAGTTTGAATGAGTTTGGGGTTTGAAGGATCAACTTCTATTTTTTTTCTCAGTTTTCTAATGTGTACCATGACGGTATTATCATCTTCTATATAATTACTATCCCAAACATTGCGGAAGAGTTGCGTCTTTGTAAAAACTTGTTCAGGATTTGAGGCGAAGAACTTTAATAGTTCAAGTTCTTTTCCAGTTAAAGATATTTCTTTGCCATCTACGTTAACTATGTACTTGTTTACATCAATTGTTAGTCCTTTGAATGTTAAGAGTGTTTTTTCTTGTACGCTAGCGTTACTCCCTAATACTAAAAAACGCCTCATAAGAGCTTTTATTCTAGCAACCACTTCATTAATACTAAAAGGCTTTGTAATATAATCGTCTGCCCCTATGCTTAAGCCTAAAATTTTATCTACTTCTTGATCTTTAGCAGTGAGCATTAATATGGGGATATTTGTTTTATTCCTAAGTCTTCTACATACTTCGATACCATCAACTTTAGGCATCATAAGATCTAGTATGATGAGGTTATATTTATTTTGATTAAATAAGTGAAGAGCTTCTTCACCATTTATAGCGATATCAATTGTATATAATTCTCGTTCTAGATATTTTTTTAATAAATCTCGTATTTCTTTTTCATCGTCTGCTATAAGTACACGGATATCTTCCATAGTTTCACCTGCTTATAATAGAGTTTTGTATTTTGTTTTCGATAATGAAAAATACAATAGCTATCTCATTATATACTATGAATTGTTAAAATAAGGTTGTAAGTATAGAATCAAATAGAGAAATGCAAATGTATGATAATCTACTAAAAATTTATAGCTGGGAGAAACTAAGTGGAAAGAAGGTGGGAGATACTCAATGCTACATAAAGAAGAAATAAATCTATCAAAAAAAGTTTTGAAAATCTATTGACTATTACTATATAGAGGTGTAATGTTATACGAGTCGCTGATAGCAACAAAGCAAAACGCGACAAACGAAATAAAAAACTTAGTTGACATTGAAACATGAAAGTGTTAATATAAGGAAGTCGCAAATGAGCGGCAAACAAGTTCTTTGAAAACTGAACGAAACAAACAACGTGAAACGTCAATTTTTATTTTAGATGCTAGACAAACTAACTTTATTGGAGAGTTTGATCCTGGCTCAGGATGAACGCTGGCGGCGTG
>NZ_KB895756.1:0-7836 GCF_000374965.1 Bacillus sp. 95MFCvi2.1
CATGCCCATCAACTTAAGAAAACAAGTTACACCCAAAAACAAAAAATCCCTCAGACAAGCAAAGGGATCACTTATTTACACAAAATTATTGACGGTGCAGATTTAATTTTTGATAACTATATATATTATTATTATGGTTATAATTATTCCTATAAAAAACATATTAGTTGGAAGGAATTTCAATAGCCAAAAAGCAGTCATAATTGTTGCTACTAAAAGAAATGGTAGCCATTCTTCATGTGTGAATTCTTTTTTGTTAGATAAAACAATTATATACCCTATTAATGGTAGTATTAAACATATTGTATATAAAAATTTACTTTGTAAATACCACGGTCTATTTTCCATATCTTTCTCCCATATACTTTTAATTACATTTTATGTTTATAATAAATTTTAATCAAGGGATACCGCCCATTGTAATCAAGCTAAAGCGAAATTGTATCTATAAAACGAAAAAAGCGTTATTCTTTTTGTAGAAATACACAGAAAGGCTGACGTTTTTTGGTATTTGAGGGTATTAAAATCTCCTGAATTGATGGGCATGTATAGTGACCCCTAATGCTGCTATTCAAAAGTTTACTTTCGAAAATAAGAAAAAGCCCTAAGTAGTTAGGACTCTTTTTGTATACTTTTAACAGGAATATTTAATTTGATTTTACGACTAGTTATATAAACTCCCATAAGTATAAAAACTAACCCAATGATTAATCTCCAACTTATATTTTCATTTAAAAGAATATATCCCCAGAAAATAGCTGATACTGGCACTAAGTATGTGGATATAGAAGCGAAGTTTGGGCTCCCTTTTTGAATTAAGTAAAAATAAAGTAAATAGGCTATACCTGATCCAAATGTACCTATTCCAATTAATGCGCCTATATGATGCCATGATATTTTAGTTAAAATTTGAATTGGTTCTTCTAAAAATAGAACTATGACACCACTACATATGCTACCGACTAATAATGTACCTAAAGAAATTTGGAACATGGATATTTCTTTAAGATAACGCTTTGTTATATGAGTTGCTAAACCATAGCAAAAAGTTGCTGTCAACATTGCAACGAAATTTAATGAATCAACTGAAAAAACATTTGATAAATGTATATCTGAGAGTATTAAAATACCTATGAATCCACTACATAGACCTATAATTTGGTTACGATTGGAACGTATACCAAATAATAAAATTCCTAAAACCATTGTCCATAATGGTTGGGTTGCATTTAAGACAGAAGCTAAATTACTAGTCATTTTTTGTTCACTAAAACAAATAAGTGTCCATGGAATTAAAGTATTTAGTATTCCTACAGCAAACAAAGGTATAAAAGGAATTTTCCCTTTAAAAGATTTGCGGAAAAATGGTATAAGTACAATAAGTGTTATAGCTCCAAAAGTTGATCGTAAAAATGCTACTACCAAAGGATTGAAATCTGCAACTAAAATCTTGAAAAAATAGAAAGATCCTCCCCAAATAAGGCTTAACATAATGAGTGTAAAGTATAATTTACGTGACATTTTTTCCCCTCTTTACTTTTTGATATGTATAGCTTTTTATCTATATATTATATGGATTTATTTTACATAAAATAGAATATAAAACCAAGCAAAAGAACCGCCATTTGTATGTTGCGGTTCTTTTTAATCATCATAGCTCTATATAACTAAAATTTCTTTACTTGTTTAAAGGGTTCCAGGATGTACTAATAACATCTCTAATTGCTAACTTACTTATATCAGTTGGAGTAATTGGGGTAACATCGTGTAAACAATGAGCTTTATCCCATAATACTCATCACCGTCAAGCTAAGAAAAGCAAATATCCCAAAACGAGAAAAAATGAGCTCAATTCTCATGGACACCTATGAAAATTTTCTTTCTCTACAGGTAGTTACTTTGAGAAGTCAGCTCATTTTCTCGTTTGGGAGGGTGCTTATTTTTCTTAAGTTGATGGATATGGGGTACGGCAACGATTCGTTCTTTTTCGGGCCACTTGTAAACAGCTTTGAAATGTATGATAAAACGTTGACTTTAAGGTAATTAGATTTGAAGTTTTTAAAAACGTTCTCTTTAAATATGTTCCGTAAACTTATTTTTTCAGTTGTTGTTTTGGAATAAAGTTTGATCAAAAAGCATTTGTAAACTCTCATATTATGCCAAGACAAAAGAAACCATTTTGAAAAATCTATTTATCAAGACCTAAATTAAAAAAACAAATAAATTTAAGGACATTACATATTTTATATGACTAATATGTAATGTCCTTTCTTATTCAACAATCGCGCCCGTTTGTTGAATATTAATTTTCATTATGCTTTTTGTGCCGAGTCCAATGCTTTTTTTAATTCGTCCGGTTTTTGAGTGCCGATTACCACTGTGTTATATTTCAACTTTAGCTCTATACCTTTCTTTCCATTCATGTTATAGGCTTTTTCACCCTTAAGGTTAAAATGAATTCCCCATCCTCCAAATCGTTTTAGTGGACTGTAGGTAATGCATTCATAGTGACGTATATTTTTAAAAAGGTACTGCTTATATTGAAAATGAAAAGGAACAAAACGAACATAAAGACCTTTTTCACGGACCTCAATGATCAGTTTCAATACCCCAAGCATTAATACAGGAAAGGCAATCCCAAAAAACAACCACAAAACAATTAATACCCCATTGGGAGCTGGTTTATCTCCAAACGGGGTATCAAGGATAATTTGTTGAATGAATCCATACCACATCAGTATGGCGATCCCCAATATGAGTATCCATACCCAAATTTGTTGTGGTCGCTGAACCTCACGAAAGATAACATGTTCTTGTTGTTTCATTAATGATTGTCACCTCCTAAATGGTTTATTTATTTGATTTAATTTCAAGATATTCTCTTCAACAATCTGGTCCGATAGTTGAAGTAGGAGAACAACGTTCTCCTATTGACTATAACATCTTATATACATCTGCGTAAGCTACTTTCAGTTGCTCTCTTAATTGCTTGTTTTCGTCTTCCAATTTCTTATTTTTCCTTTTTAGAGAAGCAATAAGGCCTCACCATATCATTTTGGGAATTTTTTATAGAATATTTGTTGATGACAGAATCCTGAACCATACACAATATCGTATGTTCCCTCTTCAATATACTGCTTTATTTATTTTAGATTTTTATAATGTACAGTTCTTTTTTACAATTATGTATACTCAAAAGTCTTTCGATTTGTTTTTGGATGGTAAGACATTTTGCTCCATTTTTTCATAAAGATTAAGTAATTGTTTGATAAATGCAATTTTCGGTGTTAACCAATACGAAAATAATGCTGAAATACTTCCTAATAAAGCTCCTGTTACGACATCGAAAGGATAATGAACTCCTACCCAGATACGAGAGATAGCTACACAGAGTGCAAGCACAAGCCATAACCATCCAGTCTTTTTACGAACAAGCCAAAATGAAAAACAAATTGAAAAAAATAGAATCGTATGGTCACTAGGAAATGAATTATCTACTGCATGATCGACAAGTTTATTAACATCAGGTAATACTGCAAATGGTTGATAATTCAAATGAAATTTCCCTGCTAGTTTTCCAATTATCTCAGCAGTCATGAAAGCAACCATCGCTTGAATAATCATCATCCTGTTTTTTCGAGATCGAGTAAACCAGTAAGCTATAATAATTAAGCCTAAAAAATATACCATATATTCCGCCAAAAATATCATGGGTGAGTTTAGGAATGAATATTGTTTACCTAAATCATTGATGGCTCGAAAAGCATCAATATTTAATTGAGAAAAAGACATTTAAAATTCCCTCCTTAAATCGATATATATCCATAAATTAAATATAAATCTAAATGGTTTTTATCTAATAAAACCTTAGGTAGGTTCAAATATTACATTGCTCAGTGAATATCTACCCTTTTAAAATAGGTGATTAATGCTATTAATCCAATAAAAGATGTTGCAAAAATAACAATATAAGAATATTCAGGAGGGTAAGTGGGAAGAAGCGTATTTCTTGAAATATCTCCTGCTGCTTGCCATGGAAACAATCCTCTATGTTTTGAATTTGTCGTCATTAAGTTTAATAAGACTATTACAATCGTAAATACCATAGTTGGTACATAACTCTTTAATACAATTGTTATAAATATGGCTGGTGTTGATAGAATAAAAAGAAATGCCCCACCTATAAGAAGTCGTTTTAAGGAATTTATTAATAATAATGAATTAAGACCTTTAAACTGTCCTAATAGACCGAAAATGACAGTTAGTCCCCAAGCAACCAAAATTAAGAGCATAATCCATAAGAATAAGACTATTAATTTGCTTATAAGGAATTTAATGCGTGATACAGGAATAGTTAATAAATTTTTTAATGTGTCTTCTGCATATTCACGATTAAAAAGATAAGCGGTGATGACTCCAAATAGAGGGACTCCAATCACTACAACAGTATACAAAGTGACTTCATTAAACAGTTGTTCAAACACAATAGTTGGAGTAGGATGTTTTGTTTTTATGCTTATATATGAAGCTACTACTACCATAAAAGGTGCTACCGCTGCCCCCATAATACTAATCAAAAGCATATAAGACCGTTTTAATTTTAATAGTTCTGTGTATAATAAACTAACCAATTGTTCCACCTCCAACCAATTTGGTGAAGTAATCTTCCAATTTATCCTCGCTCATCATAATTTTTAATACTTCAATATCGTTTTGGACAAACGCTTTATTAATCTTTCCTTGTTGTCCAAAATGAGAATAGACACGAATGTTTCCTTCATTATGAACCTCATAATCTGAGTTATGAAATTGATTTTCTAATAGCATCGCGGCCTTATTATCATTATTTACTTGGAATTCCAAGTATTGACGATTTGTTTTTCGAAGTGTATCAAGAGCAATCTCCTCTAATAGTTTTCCTTCATGAATAATTCCCATATGATCGACTAGCTGTTCGACTTCAGCTAAAATATGGCTAGAAATTAATATCGTTATATTTCTTTCCTTTGCTAAAGATTTAATCAGCTTTCGCATTTCTTTAATACCAATTGGATCTAAGCCGTTAGTTGGTTCATCTAATATTAATAATTCTGGATAATGGAGAAGAGATCTTGCAATTCCTAATCGTTGCTTCATTCCTAAAGAGTATTTTCCGACCAGTTTTTTCGCTTCATGTTGTAGTCCGACAATCTCTAATACTTCTTCAATCGTATTTTTTTTATGAACTCCAATGATTTTTGCATTAATTAATAAATTTTCCTTTGCGGTTAGATTTTCATAAAAACCTGGAACTTCAACAATTGAACCAATTCTTCTTAAAATTTCTTTCTGATTCTGCGCTAAGTCTTCACCAAATATTTCAATTTTTCCACTTGTAGGTTTTATTAATCCTAGTAACATTCGGATAGTAGTTGTTTTACCCGCACCATTTCGACCAATAAATCCATAAATCTGTCCCTGATGTACATTTAAATTCAGGTTATCAACTGATTTCTGGTTGCCATATCTTTTCGTTAAATTAACGGTTTTTATTATTGTACTCATGTGAAAATACCAACTTTCTTGTGTGTCTATAATTTTATTATGGGAAAAATCTTTTAAATGGGGTTTAACTATTTCTTAACTATTTCTTAATTAAGAAGTAGAAGAACAAATATTAAACAATGATACAAAAATAAAAAAGCAGCTGTACAAATAGCTGCTAAAAACTTATATTCAAAAAAATATAACAGATCTTATTTGTCTACCTTAACTAAGGATACATCAAGTTTATAACTTTGTTGTATATTATCCAATCTTCTTGTGAAATTTGTATCTTTGTTGCGAATACATACCTGTGTACAGAAAATTTTATATTTATGAATAGAGGATAAAACCCAATAATATCAACGTTTTCTAGCTATAATCATGTTCAGAAAGTGTGTAAACAAATCAATGTTCAATTAAACTTAGGTTTTTATCTTTCTGAACATATGTTCAGAAAGATAAAAACCTGTAATGATAAGGGTTTGTAGTCCTTAGCGTACAATTTTCCCAGAATGATATAGTGACCCCATCGCCATCAACTTAAAAAAACAGATCAACCCCAAAACGAAAAAAATGAGCTGAATGGTTATAAATAATTGTAGTGAGATAAAAATTTTCATTTAGGAGGGCACTGCATAACTTTAGCTTGATGGCGATGTGGCGGTACCCCTAGTTAGAACTAAAGAGAAACACGTTTTATAAAATTATGAAGGAATATGAAGAAGTAAAGTAGCCTCTATCCTGTAGGAAATGATTCTTTTTTGTTGCGATTAAATCTTTAAATGAAATACATCTAAACTGCATCTCATATTTATATAGCGGATATATCCTATAAATACATCCAATGTGATGTAAAAAAATATAAGAAGAGGGGAGAGGAATGAAAAAAACTATTACCAATTTGTGCGATAGCACTTTTTCAATAGGTTATTCTTCAGCAGCGAGTGCGTCTACTGGAACAATAATAAAGGAAGAAATAGCAATTCAAGAATAATAAAATTAAAGTAAGTTGACAAAACCAGGCTCTGGTTCAAAAAATATTTTCATTGTGTACACTGATAATATTAATAAATAAAGGACGTGTATGACGATGACAAAGGCAGCTGAGCGCTTTTTTAACAAAGTCTTGGCTGCCTTTCATACTATAAACCTCGTATGATAACTGCAGATGGCGCTAAAGCCCATCTTGTTGTAAAACAAGTAAAACAGCATACTTCAAGATATGCCACTTCATGTAAAAAAATATTTAAACAATATCATTGAACAAGACCGTTGGTATATTAAAAAACGGAATTGGAACATGTTAGAATTAAAATCCTTTTAAACTGCTAAAAAGATAATCAATTGAATAGAGGTCATAAATATGGTCAAAACGAGACAGATAGATTTAGGGGACTAGTCAATATTTGCATCAAGCACTTGGTTGTATTCATTGTATAAGATAAGATCCCGTTAGGAATTTACAACACATTTGTCCTTATATTCATATTTGCACTAGAACCAATAAGGCAAATGCTCTTCAATGCGATTAGGAGTAATGAATAGGATATAAGCAACTAACTTGTCCTACATTGCAATATATGTAAAAGGTGCAGTATGTATTAAACTCCCCTTATACCCTAAGGAGGACTACTATGTGTAATTTTCGTACAATACTAATCATTTTGTTTTTCATGTTAGTTAGTTATTTATTTTTTTATGGTAGAATACTCTTCTCAGCAGAAGGGTAATTCATCATCAATATATAATTCATATATAACAAAGAAAAAATTACTATAATGGATGCTTCTTTCTTTTCCTAAAAAAGATAGATTTTTAATCTACTAACCCAGGAATACTATGTTTATGTTAACGCGCTAGTAATACTTTATATGGTTCTGGTGCGAAAACTTCAAGATAATTGCAAGTAATCTCTAAATCTTGGACATACTGATCCTATTACTCTAAAAAAGGTGTGTGATCAGTATGGAAAAGCGAAATTTATTCAAGTGGAAGCATTATCGTCATGATATTATTTTGCAAACAGTAAGATGGTACCTACGGTACAACTTGAACTTTCGTGATTTGGTGGAAATGATGGAGGAACGGGGCTTATCCTATAGCAGTTGAAGAATTGAGAAAAGAAAAAAAGATGCCATTAGGCATCCAACTAAGGCAAGTGAAATATCTCAATAACATAGTGGAACAAGATCATCGGTTTATTAAAAAGCCAGTTCGTTCGATGTTAGGATTGAAATCCTTTCGCACAGCTACATCCATTATTTCTGGAATAGAAGCTATGCATATGGTAAAAAAAGGGCAACTTGTTTT
>NZ_KB895757.1:0-5618 GCF_000374965.1 Bacillus sp. 95MFCvi2.1
TACAAATTTAACTAATTAAATTTGTAACTTATTATATAAAAAATTACCGTAATTCAGCACCTGACTTTACTGTAGAAACATGTAGAAGGAATTTTACGTATATTATTACCAAGATCCTTGATTATTCTTCCTCCTTATATGTATTTATAGTCTGTTTTAATTCGTCGAATTTTCAATTGATATTTTTAGATATTTTGCTGACATTTTATAGGCACGATTATCAAAAAAATAGTTTCCTAGTTCGTGAGCCAGTTTACTTACTAAAGGGTATTGCTTTCTTTCTAAACCCATTTCAATTGCTTTTTGCATATATTTTTCATATCCATAATAATCTCCTCTTAATTTGGATATCTTCCCCTTAAATCCATATAATTGAACATGAGCGTCAGGTACATCAGAATCTGATAAAAAATTAAATGCTTCATCCATAAATTTATTAACAGTTTTCCAATCTTTACATTCTATATGAACCTCTATTAAACTTCGTAATGTGTATATCTTTTGACTTTTTTGATGGAGAAACTCACTTTGTTGCAAGCTTTCTTCAAAGTACTGAATAGCATTAGTATAATCCTTCAAACCTTGGTAAATTTTCCCGTAATTATAGGAGATTATAGGTAAATACATAGAATTATTATTATCTTTCACTCCAAGTTCTGCCTGCTGTAAGCATTCAAGAGCTTTGTCATATAATTCATCTAACTGATACAGTAGTGCGAGCATTAACAGAGTGTTTATTACTTTCTCCTCCAAATTAAATTTCAAGGATATTCCGTAAGCCTTCCGAGCGTACAAACGACTAATGCTTTTATCTTTATAAAGCTCT
This sequence comes from Bacillus sp. 95MFCvi2.1, assembly GCF_000374965.1. NCBI lineage: Bacteria > Bacillati > Bacillota > Bacilli > Caryophanales > Bacillaceae > Bacillus > Bacillus sp. 95MFCvi2.1. The sequence goes on from NZ_KB895757.1 coordinate 827, forward strand.
TTATTTACAATACATAGATTATAATATATACTAGCGTGTTGCGGAGTCTCTTCTAGACCTAGTAAACTCTCTGTCTTCACGTAAATTTCATGTGCGGCCATATAGTCTTGTTTACTATAAAAATAATGACCTCGAGCCATTAAATAATATATATAATCTTCAGTATACTCAGGGTCTATTTGATTTGGAATAACTTGCGAGGCCTGAGTTACAATTGGTTCTACATGTAATAAGTTATTATTTCGAGAATGATAGTATATTAAAACACCATAAGCCTTTAATAATAAAAGAATAGAGTCTATATCACGAACATACAGTTCTAAAGAAGATAAGTCTTTTTCACTTATAATATTATCGTTTTTATACCTATTACATATTTCAAGAAGCTTAGGTTCTATATCCTCATGATCTGCATCTACAAGAAAATTGTAATCAACCTCTAGCTTTTTTGCGACTTTTTCTAAAAAAGGAGCTGAGGGTTTAATTTGTCCATTTTCAATTCTACTTAAATAAGTTATAGAACATATCCCGGATACTAATTCTCCTTGCGTAAATTCTTTATGTATACGTATTTGTCGGATTCTTTCACCAACGTTCATTTTCCTTCTCCTTTCTCTGAATGAATATTTTTGGGCAATATTATATATGTATTACCTATCATAATATGTGCATTGTCTGATATCTAAACAGAGAAGTAACATTGTATATTTCCTCATGCATATCAATCCAACTGTGAAGGGAAAATTGAATACAACGTAACTGTAACTAATTACTTTAATTATTAATATTTATTTGGATGCATATGGAATTTGTATGCCCGATTTACTACTATTAGTTGTCTCCTCCTTTTCGCTTACATTACTATATTATACCAATTTACTAATGATTACGCCTAACAAAATTCATCCTTTATACCTTCAACTTTTTGGGATAAAAGTCTCCTATCTAAAAACGTTAAATAATTCAAGGGTCTTATATGTTGCAGAAACTATCTCAAATCACGAAACATGTAAAACAATACAGAAAAAACTATTAAAAATTCACAATTTTTTTAATTAAATTTTACTAATTGTTATTAACATAAATTAACACGTATATTTTAGGTATAGAAATTCAATCAGTTGGAATATAGTTACTCTAATATTAAAAAGTTCTATAAATATGATAAACAATGTCATGTTTACAAACAGTCGAATATCTCAACAAGCTATCAATCTAGTTAGTCTATTTATTCTTATTGATACATTGTCGTAAATTTCAATGGGTATTTTTTATCTTAAAAACATATTATATAAATATATTAAAGGAGAATGCTATATGACGTTACAACACGGTACATATTTATTAGAAAGAGAAAATACAAAAAATACATTTGATGAAGAACGTTATCAAAAATGGGTAAGTAAGACCGGGCTAAATGAATCGACTATTGATACTCTAATTCAGGAAAATAATATTGAGTTAGATAATTTCAAGACTATATTATCTAACAAAGAACACCCCGAGTTAACAAACTCATTAGAATGGATTACTATTGTGAACAAATTAATAAATGATGATAAATATTATAATAAAGATATTAAATACTTAGATGAAATTGAAAACATTCTATTTTATGCATGTTATGTGCCTTTTTTCAACTACAGTTTAGAAGTAATATCCAATAAATTAAAGAACATACATGAGGAAAAAATGTCTTATCTCAATATGGAGAACCTTAAGAAAAATATTGTATCAACTGTAGCTGAGAGAGTTTGCCGACTTGGATTAAAAGTATTAATAACAGAAGTTAATATGGCGAGAGCCGGTGATTTACTAAGTGGTGAGAATGAAAAAGAAAGATATCACAGTTTTATTAATGAATTTCTTCAGGATAAAGAATATATACAAAGCTTATTTAATTCTTACCCTGTAATGGTAAGACTAATGGTAGAAACTGTACATAGTACTGTAGATGCAATGTTTGAAGTAGTCTATCATTATATGGAAGATCGAAATCAACTAGTTGAACTTTTTGGTGAGGACTACAACACTTTAACATCAATTGATTTGGGAGCGGGTGACACTCACCAAAATGGAAGAACTGTGGCTATGCTAAACTTTAATAATAAAGGCAAATTAGTATATAAACCTCGTTCGTTAAAAACAGATGAATTATTTAATGATTTATTAACTTGGATTAATAAAAAAGGGTTTAAAAAACCACTGCAAAATTTGACAGTATTAAGCAAAGATGAATATGGATATCAAGAGTATATTACAGGAAGTGAATGTAATACCTCCCAGGAGGTAGAAAACTTCTATTATAGACAGGGTGCATATATAGCTTTATTTTATATACTAAATTCAACAGATTTCCACCATGAAAATATTATTGCTGATGGTGAGTATCCTATATTTATAGACTTAGAAACATTATTTAGTAATACAATTGAATTAAATGCTAAGCTAACAGATACTAAAAGTGCTTCTATCAAACTATCATTAGATATTAAGGACTCTGTTTTTCAATCGTTAATGCTACCTGCAAAATTCAGTGACGATCCTCTTATTGATTATGATTTAAGCGGTTTAGGAATAAGCGGAGAACTAGAAGTAGAGCCTTCGGCGGTAAATGCTCTAGATAATGTATATAGTGATCAAATTAAAATGGTTAAACAAAAAATTAAGTTACAAGAATTCAATAATACCCCACGTATAAAACAAAAGAAAACAAATGCTAGTGAATACGCTCAAGAGATTATTAATGGGTTCACAGATATGTATAAACTAATATTAAATAATCGACAAGAATTTATATTAGAAAACGGTCCATTATATGCCTTTAAAGAGACTTTCGCAAGACAAGTTTTTAGACCAACTGAAGCTTATGCAAGATTTGTAGAGGCAAGTATTCATCCTAAGTACTTAAAAAATGGGGTTGATAGAGAAAGCTTATTTTATTATCTATGGCATGGTACTAACCTCCAACCGAAATTTAGCCGAATTACAAAGTATGAAATACAAGACCTTTTAAGAGCTGATATACCTTATTTTACTTTCAAAGTTGGTTCAACAAGTTTATTTAGTGCAGATAAAATTGAAATCAAAGATTTTTTTGATAAAAGTTCGATAGATATAATAAAAGAAAAGCTAACTAGATTAAGTAGCACAGATCATGACCGACAAGTAGAATTTATAAAGCTTTCACTTAGTGCAATTGCTACAAACAAACAAAAAACATATACTCCTTATGGCTTTAAAGGGGTAGAAAAAGATCTTTTAGATACAAAAAATAATCACAAAGATCAGTTTCTGAATGAAGCAAAAAAAATAGGTGATGAAATAGTAGATCGTGCTATTGTCGGTGATGATTTCAAAGATGCCTTGTGGTTCGGTCTTAACTTGGATAGTAATGAGCAATTTAAATTGTCTCCTATAAGCACTGATTTATATAACGGTAGCTTAGGAATAGTGCTATTCCTTGGGGTTCTAGCAAAAGAAACTAATGATGAAAAATATAAGAAGTATGCTGTTGCTGGATTGAATCATGTTGAAGAAAAGGTAGCACATACGAAATTATATTCAACTTCAGCATTTTCAGGATATAGCTCTATTTCATATGTATACGCTTATTTAGGGGAGATTTGGAATGATCAAAAACTCATTGATAAATCTAGAGAATATATCACCAAAATAGATTCTCTATTAATTGAAAATGAGACTATGTATGATTTTATAGGTGGATTAAGTGGTTCACTTCTTGTATTAATCAGGCTATATGAAAAGTTTAACTTTACTGAATTAAAACCTATTTGTGATTTAATGGCTCAAAAATTATTAAATCAGGCTTCTCATCAAATAAAAACTAATACCTTACTCACTGGATTAGCACACGGTGCTTCTGGGTATGCTTGGCCATTATTAGAATATGCTTATAAAATGGATCAAAATCACTTACTAAATGACATATTGGCAATATTAGATTATGAAAATAGTAAAGTAAATGCTAATCAAGATAATTGGTTAGATTTAAGAGGAGGTAAAAGTCTTGAAGCTCCAGCATTTTGGTGTCATGGGGCAGGCGGAATAGGGATAAGTAGATTAATGATGTCCCAATTTATTGAAGATGCTACTATTAATGATGATTTGCAAAAATCCGTTAATATACTAATGACTAAAGGATTTGGTACTACCCACACCTTATGTCATGGTGACTTTGGAAATCTTGATTTTCTTTTGACTTATGCTCAAATAACAAAAAATAATGAGTATACGGAGATTTCAAGAGAAATTGGAAAATATGTATTAAAACAAAAAGAAGAGAATGGGAAATGGAATTTCGATCAAGACGGTGATGTAAATATCTTTGGATTCATGATCGGAACTTCGGGTATAGGCTTTGAATTGTTACGTTTAAATAACCCTGATATTCCTTCCGTATTAAGTTTAGATTTACCATAAAGTGAATTGATATAAGAAGCATTATTGAAAAAGCATTCATGAGGAATGCTTTTTCTTATTATCTGTACTTTTTAATATAAATCAAAAAGTATAAATAAAAATAACAAATTTGGTTCTATAAATATTTTTCATATAAAGTATATTTTAAGAGAAGAAATTCCGAAAAATTTTGTAGTTAAATATATTTATAGGCATTCAAACTAATTTTATATGTTTGTATGTTTTATATAATAATTGTTTTATTTGTTTTATATGTTTATATGTTTTAGGAGCGTGAAATATGTTGATATATAAGGAATTATAGCACTTAACTATAACAAAAATGGTTATAAAGATAACAAATTTGGTT
>NZ_KB895758.1:0-4610 GCF_000374965.1 Bacillus sp. 95MFCvi2.1
GAGGTCCATATTGATGAACCCATCGCATAATCGTTGTGTGAGCCATGGATAAGCCTCGTTCCTCCATCATTTCCACCAGGTTACGGAAGCTCAAATTGTACCGTAGGTACCATCTTACTGTTAATAAGATTAGTTCCGGCTGATAATGCTTCCATTTGAACAAATTTTCCTTTTCCATATCGATCACACACCTTTTTCTAGAGTAATACTATCAGTATGTCCAAGGTTAGGAGATTACTTGCATGTATCTTGAATTTCTTGCACCGGAACCCTTTTTTGCGTAAGAGTTTTCATTTAGAGACACTCAAAAACCCGAAAAAAAATCAGAAAAATATTTATCAATACTTTATTACATAAGAAAAGTTTAAAATTTTTAAAAATAGCAAAAAAGTTGTGATATATTCCTAATATAGAATATTAAGGGAGAAATACTTATTATTACCATTAATCTAAGTATCTCCAATTTTTTATTTGGAACTATTAAGAAAATATTAGTTATATAGATATAAAAAGCGTATTATTCAGTAAAAAAATGCAAAAGGAGAATGAATATGTATAATCAATTAATACAACTTTTAGAAGAAGCCGATATACCTTATTCACAATATGAACATGAACCAATTTTAAATTATGATACAGATAGAAAGATTAGAGAAAGATTCAACTTGGAAGGAGTCCCAAGTAAAAGCTTATTTTTAAAAGACAAATCTGGAAACAATTATGTACTTGTTACCATTGAGGGAGAAAAATTAGATTCAAAACTTATGAAAGAGCTAACAGGCAAGAGAATTTCTATTTGTTCAGAAGAAGAGTTAATTGAAAAAACTTCTTGTGTTCCTGGGTGTGTAGCACCATTCGGATATCAAGAGGAAATTACCCTAGTTATAGATCGAAAAATTTATAACTATAATAAGTTTCTACTATCTCCAGGCGTACCTGAGCTAACAATTGAAATACACACAAAAGATATCGATAAAATTTTAGATATAGTGAAAAATAGTATTTTATTTTATGAGAAAAAATAATAAATTTATAGGCATACTAAGGAGGAGCTAGAATGGTAATACAATCTACCAAATCTTATTTGTATGATCAAAAAAGAATTCTTAAAGAACAAAGTATAGACTTCTTAGAAGATTGGAAAATACAATCTTTCAACAATTTTCATACTAGCATTATGGATAATTCTAAGCCATTCCCTTGTTATTTTGCAGTAGATTCTGAGAAACATGGATGGTCCAGATATTTATTTGCCGATTCGGCCTATGATGAAAGAGAGTTAATGAAACTTAGAGATGGGATTTATGAATATATAAAAACATATCAACAAATTGCAAAACGAACTACACTCGTAATATTTTTCAAGCCTTCAGATAAACAATTGATGGCTGAAGAGTATAAAAAACAATTCTGGAATGTACTACAATTTTTGATAAAACATGACCCTGAACCATGGAATCCAGAGATACCAGCAGACCCTTATCATGCTAAGTGGGAATTTTGTTTTGCGGGTGAACCCATATTTGTGGTCTGTAGAGCTCCTATTTATGCTGAGAGAAAGAGTAGATACACAGACACTGGTCTCGAAATTACTTTACAACCTCGAGGAACCCTGGATGATATTACAGGCGATACAAAACAAGGGAAACAAGTTCGTAAAGTCATTAGAAAACGATTGTTAGCATATGATGACATTTCAATTCACCCTGATATAGGTGATTATGGTACAAAAGATTCATACGAATGGAGACAATATATGTTACCCGAGACGAATGATGAAAGTGTAGTAAGATGTCCTATTACAGGCGCAAAGAAATATGATTAGCATGATATTTAGCTATATATTGTTAGGAGTTTCTCTTTCTGCTCCTGTAGGTCCAATTAATGTAGCTCAAATAAATAAAGGAATAAAGAATGGTTTTTGGAGTGCCTGGTTGGTAGGAGTAGGCGCAATGTCAGCAGATATAATTATGATGTTACTAATTTATTTTGGTGTTTCGACATATCTAACGACTCCAATTGCCCAACTTTGTATTTGGATTTTTGGTTTTATTACAATGCTTTACTTAGGATATGAAAGTATTAAAGATGCTCCTAAACAAGTACAGCATTCTTTAACAGGCGAAAAGGAACATCCCTTCAAATCCTTTCTATCCGGATTCGCCATTGCTATTTCAAATCCACTAAACATTGTATTTTGGATAGGGATTTATGGTTCAGTTCTCACTAATGCAATAAATACGATTGGGAAAGAACAGGCTTTATGGTATAGTACAGCTATTTTTGCAGGTATTATGTTGTGGGATTTATTTATGGCTACATCCATTCATTTAGGTAGACGATTTGTAAATCGTGTTGTTATGAAATGGATTTCCATTTCAGCAGGTATTATTTTAATTGGTTTTGGTATTTATTTTGGTTACCAAGCTGTGCTAGAAATCAAACATTTATTATAGAATTCTTAATAGGGATCACCATACATGCCCATCAACTTAAGAATTTTATAACACCCCAAAACAAAAAAATGCACATTTTCTCCTGGAGATGTCAATTTTTTCGTTTTGGGGTATTCGCTTTTCTTAGCTTGATGGTGATGGGGTCACTATACATGCCCATCAACTTAAGAAACTGGTTGTTCCCCAAAACGAAAAAAATGAGCTGAATTCTCATAAATAACTGTAAAATAATAAATTTTTTGTTTTGGAGCCTCTTCAAAATACTAGCTTGATGGCGATGCGGTGAGACCCCTAGAAAGAAAAGAGATAAGATCGGAGAATACGATCTTATCTTCAGCATAAGGAGTAAAACAAAAGGGAATAACTATCTTATTGTTATTATATTATATTTTTTAATATCAAAACCATAGATACCATTTATATCTATATTGAGAAATTTATTACAAAATTAGTTGTAAATGTTTAAAACCCGAAAGTAAACTTTTTAATATTTGTTTACATTCATATTCCCTTAATCATTTATTTAATCCTCGTCATCCTGATATCCTCAAAATACATACCGAAAGTATACATTCAAAACACTATAAATAAAGAGGTCAAAAACCATGAACAAAAAACCACATCTCATCAATGTCCAACCCATCCGTAGCAAAGAACAGATCGAAGATATGAAATGGACTCTTAAACGTCATTGTTCAGAACGAGACTATATTCTCTTTCTTATTGGAATTCATACCGGATTACGCGTCAGTGATCTACTCCAATTCGAAACACAAACTATAGTAAAGCTAAAACGAAAAAAAAGAAGAGAATTCAAGATTAAAGAGAGAAAAACAAAGAAGGAGCGCAGGATTAACCTTACTTCTATTTTTGATGAAGTCTATTCGTACACCCAAACACTAGAAAACACCTGGTTATTTCCTTCTCGAAAAGGAGACAAACACATTAGTAAAATCCAGACTTATCGACAATTACAAAAAGCCGGAGATTTTGCCGGTGTAGAATCTATAGGAACACACACTATGCGCAAAACCTTCGGTTATTGGTTCTATAAACAAACTAAAGATGTAGCCATGTTGCAAGACATACTCAATCACAGCACACCACAAATTACACTTAAATACATTGGTATCAATAAAGAAGAAAAAGATAATGTCCTTGATACATTCCTTATTTAATCCAAAAATATTAAAATATGAATACTATAAAAATTAACTATCTACTTCCCATCAAAATTATGGTAATCCTATTAAACCTGGGGTTACCCCTTCTACCTTTGCCCATTCAAACGAGCACTCAACTAGCATTTGATTCTTACACTTAATTTTTAATAAACCTTCTTCTTCTATCGTATTTATTTCAAAATAATCAATTATATTTTCTGTCCCTAAACCTTTTATTGTTAAATTATGAATAGTAAAGAAAGATATTTCTACATAAATTACATCCCACTTATTCCATCGTTTTGGCTTGTTTTCAACATTTTCCTTTGTCATCAATTGAATAACTAAAGTAGGACCATCTCTTTTAAGACGCACATCTAATAACTCTGATTCTTCAAACTTTGGTATTTTCCCAAAAATACTAATTAACGCTTGTGGATTTAAAAATTTAAATTGATCAATCATTTTTATACTCCCTATTTTTTATTTCTCTTCTCAAAATAATAATGATCCTCCATACCATCTACCTGTCCTGTTCGTGTATTGTATTCAGGTCTTACATTATGATGTGGTGGCTGATCTCCAATTCCACCTTCTCCAAACTTATGCCCCTCTGAATGATCTTGAATTATAATTTTTTGACCTTTTACTTCATATGTTAATTCTCGAGTCATAATAGGGGTCACCATACATGCCCATCAACTTAAGGTTTTGGTGTCCCCCCACAACGATAAAAATAAACTTGGTTGCCATAAAAGACATCACGTTTTCATTCTGAAAGCATTATAGAAGTTTAACCTAATATATAGCAGGTACCGACTATTAAGTAATGGGATTAGTCGCTACATCAATAAAGATAATTTAAATTAAAAAAACACCTTTCATTAATGTTGAGTGAAAGGTGTTTTGAATTTTTAATTATAATTCATCTTCTTCAGCTTTGTTATGATTATATTTACCAAATCCATACATACATAAACCGAAAAGTACC
>NZ_KB895759.1:0-4190 GCF_000374965.1 Bacillus sp. 95MFCvi2.1
TATTGAAAAAACAAAGGTGACTCACATTGAAGAGGGATTTGATTTCCTAGGTTTTTCCGTACGTCAGTACAAAACGTGGAAAGGGAATAAATTACTGATTAAACCCAGCAAAGATAGCGTTAAGAAGGCAAAGGAAAAGATAAGGAATATGTTCCGCATCATGAGAGGACAGCCTATTGGGGAACTCATTAAAGTGTTAAACCCAATTATTAGAGGGTATGGACAATATTGGAGACATGTCGTATCTCAAAAGACATATGATAAAATCGGTCATTATATTTTCGAGAAAATATGTAAACATCTTATCCGATTGCACCCTAAGAAATCATGGAAATGGATAAAGAAGACTTACTTCAAAAAGCCTCATCACGGAGGCAAGGAATCTTGGACTCCGACCTGTCCTCTAACAAATATCCAGCTCTTACAAATGCCTTGGTTTAAAATTAAACGGCATGTGATGGTCTTATATAAGAACAGTCCCGATGACCCTACTCTTAAAGAATACTGGGAAAAGCGAGACCGTAAGGTCTTTGATGGAACAAATACCTTAGATAGAATTAAACTGGCGAAAAAACAAGGGTATCGTTGTGCGTTATGCAGACAACCACTACAAAATGGAGAAAAGGTTATTATACGTGATTTACCAATACACTCAAATAAGGTTACAAAGCTAGTACATGTACCTTGCATCAAGTAAGAAGTTGTTTGGATAAAAAGAAGGCTTGAGCCGTATGACGGGAAAGCTGTCACGTACGGTTCTTAGGAGAGTTAGGGGCAGTGATGCCCCTCGCTTATCCGACTAAATGAGCTGTCCATATGGACGGCTTATTGTATTTTTTGCTTAGCGTAGTTTTTTTCCAAAATGCTGGCGGTACTCCTATAAACTTTGATTTGAAGTAAAATATAAGGATTATTAATTTGTTGACAGAAAAATGGATAATATGTATATTAATCTTAATATTACGATTAATATATTTGCGAGGTGCTATATGTTTAAAGATAAAAAAGTGATTCGATTTGGTTTATGGTTATTTGTTTCTTTATCTGTAATTCGGTTTATCATTGGTTATATAAAAGGATATTATAAAGCTTCTACAGGTAATGAATTATTAATTTCAGAGACATGGAAAACAGTATTATTAGATGTTCCTGAAGGAATACTTGTTATTTTAGGAGCAATTGCTTTATATCAATTTACAAAAAAAGCACCAGAAAAAACGGCATCTATGTAGATGTCGTTTTTTTGATAGATTTTAAATATGGAAATTATCAAGTACATTGCCTTTTTCTTCTTTATTAATACCAATGTATTTAAGTGTAATTTGTGGTGTACTGTGATTAAGAATTTCTTGCAACATAGCCACATCTTTTGTTTATAGAACCAATAACCGAAGGTTTTGCGCATGGTGTGGGTACCAATGGACTCTACATCGGCAAAATCTCCGGCTTTTTGTAATTGCCGATAAGCCTGGACTTTACTAATTGGTTGATCTCCTTTTCGAGAAGGAAATAACCAGGTACTTTCTAAGGTTTGGGCATAGGAATAGACCTCATCAAAAATAGAAGTAAGATTAATCATGCGTTCTTTCTTTGTTTTTCCCTCTTTGATTTTGAATTCTTTCCTCTTTTTCTGTTTTAACTTTAATATAGTTTGTGTTTCGATTTGGAGTAGATCGCTAACACGCAATCCTGTATTTATGCCAATAAGAAAGAGAATATAGTCTCTTTCAGAACAGTGACGTTTGAGTGCCCATTTCATATCTTCGATCTGTTCTTTTGTTCGGATGGGTTGGACATCAATAAGATGTGTTTTTTTGTCCATGTATTTTATACCTCTTTATTTATGGTGTTTTGAATGTATACTTTTGTTGTGTATTTTGAAGATATTAGAGGGATTGGTTTGAAGTCAATATTTAAGGAGAAATGAATGTAAACAAATATACAAAAGTTTACATTCAAATATTAAGTAAAAAACCTATTCCAGTATTGGAATAGGTTTAACTATTATAGATAAAAATTTGTTGTTAATTCGATTGTAGCCCAGAACTTTGGTGAATAATTTTATTGTTTTTCCAATCAAGTTTATAATTATCTATAGTTCCATGGTTGCCATACGTAGAATTTTTGTGATTTTGTCCTGTCCAACCTTTTATACCATTATACCATAAGAGATACACATCGTTTTCTCTAGCATGTTTTACAGATAAATCCGTTGTAGTTGCATCTTTATCTGCAATTATAATTGCCATTGTACTTGGCTGAAAACCATATCTTACTAGAGCTGGAAGTTGACTGTCTGATGTGAAATTATCTCCCGCATTAATCAATGGATCGGTACGTGAGTTCATAAATAGTTCATTACCATAAAAACCACCCGAATCTCTATTATAAGGTCCATATCCTCTATTATAAAATTGATTAAATTCTACATTCCAATCTACTTTTTTATCTGTGTTATTTGTTACAAACGTTTTATAGTCTGGTTGTTCATATGATATAGTATTAGACCAAGATGCACCGGCTGATGCAGATGATGATGGACCTTCTGGTTTAATCTCTAAACCTCCGCCTACATTGTATGAAACTGTAGAAGATACTGTTTTTGATTCAATTTCATTTTTAGGTGCAACTTTATAAAATTTTGCATTGTCATTACTTGTAATTTCTAACCCTGTTTTAAAAACAGATGGCCAAGTCAACGAAGCTGCAGATGGTGTTTCAGGGCTACGCAGAAAACTTGAAGCAATATTACTTCCTTCTGTAAAAACGATTGCATATTTTTTATCAGTATTTGGATCATCAATAAATGAAACTTTTATTGAATTTTTTATGTTTGCGTCAGCATTATAAGTTGAATCTAGACTATGCATAATTTTCGCGCCTTGTCCTATATCTTCAACTTTTGGTAAAGCATCTGCGTGTACAAATGAAGCGTTAAATGCTAAAGATCCACCAACAATAGTGGTAGCCAATGCTAAAGTTTGTACGAATGTTTTAGTTTTTTTCTTTTGGGTCATTTTTTTATTTTCCTTTCATATAAAGATTAATAGAAATATTTATATATCAATAAACAAATATTAATTTATATATCTTGCAAATTTCTTTCGTAAATATAACAAAAGTATTACATTTAATTTTCATGGAAAGATAAAATTCTCGTTTAGGGGGTACTTTAAAATTTTAGCTTGATGGGCATGGGGTCCCGCCAACTAAATGACATAAAACCCACGTTAAGCAAAATTCGACAAATAAAATGCTGTTTTTCCACACGCTTAGACGATATCAATAACGTTTATCATTTTGAATTTTTGACTATTTCTCTTCTAATATCGCAAAATTCCTTTTCCTATTTCGCTACAAATATCGTGGTATTATCGAAAACTAATTTGCAACATAATATACGCAACGTTGTAGCGTTATAAAAATCAAGATCTCAGTAAGTGTTGCATAAATGTTAATTTTTGCAACACTTATTTAGGGAAACTTATTTAATGAGTTTTACGCTTAGCGAAGAAAAATCTGGTTTTTATCTTCCAAAAAATGTCTTAGCGTGGGTTTTATGTCATTTGGTTGGCGGGACCCCTGAAAGTAAAAAACGTATCTAAAGGTGTACCTTTTGATACTGCACAAATAAATTAGTAATAAATTTCTCAATATGGATACTGTCGCTATTTTCAGTTATAATATTCAAAATTAACAGTTAATGTAATATGATAAAAAAGTGATGGCTATCACCCTATTTTTTTCTCCTTATGCCATAGATAAGACCGAGTTACTGGTCTTATCTTTTTTATTTATATATTTTCTTTGGGGATGAATGGGTAAGTGGAATATGTGTGAAATTTGATATACTAAAAGAAAAATTAGGATGATAAGCTTATGCCAACAAAAGAATTTCAAGATACTGTACAACATTTTTCTTCTTTTTTATTAAATAAAGGACGCAAGCCGTCTACAATTAAACGATATGTTTATGATATTGAAGACTTTGGTCATTGGTTGCAAAAATCTAAAAAACTCCCTACATGCAATATATGGACGACACTTAATAAAAAGGATTTTGAAGCGTATTTTTACGATTTAAAGAAGAAACGACAGTACTCTGACAAAACAATCCATCGTGTCTATATTGTCTTAAATAGATTGTATCAGTATTTAAAACTACCAAATCCGTTAAAGGACATGCAACT
>NZ_KB895760.1:0-3687 GCF_000374965.1 Bacillus sp. 95MFCvi2.1
ACATTACTGCTTTTAAAAGTTCTCCTACTAATGGGATGATTCCACCTAAGAATGATAAAACTGCCATTGCGATTGCCATATTATTTCCTCCTCTTATTTTGTATAGTAAGATAATGAACTTACATTACTGCTTTTAAAAGCTCTCCTACTAATGGGATGATTCCACCTAAAAATTTTAAAACTGCCATTGCAATTGCCATATTATTTCCTCCTCTTTTTTTGTATAGTAAGATGTTGTAAATCTTTATACCTTTATTATAGTAAGCGCTTACATATATATATCAATACATTTTAATATGCAATATTACATAAGCTGGTTTTATTGCTATAAAGGGTCACTATACATGCCCATCAAGTTAATATTTTAGAGTATCCTCAAAACGAAAATTTTATCTCTTTATAGTTATCTATAGGAATTCAGTTCGCTTTTCTCGTTTTGGGGAACAAAGAATTTCTTAACTTGATGGCAATGTGGCGGGATCTCTTATTACAGAAATAAGGAAAAGAAAAATGATTCTACCAGCCATATATGCAGTTGAACATTTAGCATGGGCTGTACGTGAACGAGCACATAGAAAAATTTTCAAACAATTGACAAGAGACCTTACTCCTTCTCAATGTAAGCAACTAGACAAGTTATTAAGTGTAGGAAAAGGAGACAAGTTCTCGTATTTATCATGGCTTCGACAACCTTCAGGTGTTGTTTCTGTTAAAAATTTTCACAAGATTATGGATCGAATAGAGTTTATCCAAAAATTAAATCTGTACCGTTAATATTTTTGTGTAAATAAGTGGTCCCTTGGCTTGTCTGAGGGATTTTTTGTTTTTGGGTGTAACTTGTTTTCTTAAGTTGATAGGTATGTATGGTGCCTCCTAATAGAAGAAACTTATCCAAAGTGGAAAAATAGAGAAATAACAGGTGTCAAATTTATGGAGCTACTTCAACTGAAGAAAAATACTTTTTATAAAATAATGAAGGAATATGAAGAAGCAAAATAACAACTAATCTATAAAAAATAAGAGCCGAATTTTTCTTAGAGTAGAAAATTCGGCTCTTATTATGGGGCGGTACCCTATTTACTGACCTAAATTTTGAATCTTATCTTTTAATTTTTGAACTTGTTGAATTGTCTGCATAAGCTCCGAGTTTTTGAATTGATCTACATCCATTTTCCCTTCTTCTACCTTCTTCATAGTTGTATCAATTAATTCATTTAACTTTTCATTATATCCAACAATTTGCTGATGAATATCCTTTGCTACATCAGGAGGTGTCAATTCATTAAAAGCTGGAATATCCTTTTGAATTTCTCTCAGTCTAGTTTCTAATTCTTTGCGGGCGGCACTATCGTTGATTGCTTTTCCTGCTAATCCCGGCGCTTCATTTGCAAACGTACTCACTTCATTAACATAATTTATTGCCTTTTGAGCATAGTCAATTGAATTCTTACCTTCTTTAATCATAGAACATCCTGTTAAACCAATTACCATCATAAGCAAGAATAACCAAGCTTTTTTTATCGTCATTTCTTTATCTCCCCTCAATTCGTACAAATCCACCTTAAAAAAGAAGATTTAAGTATTCGACCTTCTTTAGAAATATAAGTTAGTCTGTATATACTAAGCTTCTTTTAACACCTTAATACCTTTTACTATATTCCAAATGAAATAGTAAATACTTAAGATAAAAGCAATAGCAAAAGTTCCGATTAATAATGCAATTCCAATTGCATTTTCACTTAATGTACTAAATCCAACTACTCCAGATATAGCAAGACCAATGATGACTGTTACACAGGGAATTAGATGTGTCCATAATGCTTTTTTTGCATGATATTTCACTTCTTCTTCTGCTACAAAGTAAATAATAATTGGTACTAGAATTGGTGCAAAAAAGATACTAATGTAACTTAAAGAAGATAAGATATTATTTCCTTTCATGACTTTCACCTCTTAAAAATTATTATGATTTCTTATATTTTTATTATTACATTGAAATAGTATATGAACTATCTAATAACCTTACATCAAGATGACAGTTTTGTAAGATATTATAAGTGAAAATATAAAAAGAGCCCTTATATATATAGGACTCTTTTATGAAAATGAACCAATATGTTTTGAAAGTGAAAAAATAGGAAAATAGGTCAAATAATAAAAAGCTAGCAAAATGCTAGCTTTTTTTATTATTTCGAAGTAAGAGCTAGTAAAACAGGTTCTGGTGCAAACATATGAAGAAGAATACATATTCTGCGTCATAATACTTCAAACTTTTAAAATGCTATTCTCTTAAAAAACACCATATCCTGTAATGATGTCTTCTGTACTTAACAAGGGATAGTACCAGCTTTCTTACAACCAGAGGCAAAGTAGCATTCCATATAGGAGAGATGCCACTTTGCTTCTTCATATTCCCTCATTATTTTATAAAACGTGTTCTTTCTTAATTCTAACATTTCCATAAACATAACAGCTGTTACTTCTCCACTCTTCCATTTTGCATAAGTTTCTTCTATATTGTTTAAATCGATATTGGGGAGTGTTTCAAACAAATAATGAAGATAATGATAGAGACTTAAATTGTTCTCTTTTGCGGTTTCAACCACACTATACATGATGGCACTTCCTCTAGCACCTCGCGTTGTATTTGAGAACATCCAATTTTTTCTCCCGATTACAAACGGTTTAATAGAACGTTCACTTCTGTTGTTATCGATTTCTAAATGACCGTCTAATAAAAAAGCTTCAAGATGATTCCATTGATTCAAACAATAAGTGATGGCTTTTCCTAGAGCGCTTTTTGGTAAAACACGATCTTTCTGTTCATGAAGCTGCTTTTGCACTAAATCCTAAGATTGCTAGGCATATGTCCGGTGCTAAAATTAATGGTGTAAAGAAACCGATAACAACAAATGTTTCACATCTAGATATTGTTGAACTTTGGATTACTGATAATAAGAGTAATGTGAGGCATGATTGGTTAAATTTTGCTAATAGCTCCAAAACCCTACTTGAAATTAATAAAGAGTTACAGGGATAAACTTCTGATAACGAATCTTATGTCATCAACGCTTATAATATGATAACAAAATGTAGAAAAGTAAAAATTTCGTTTAGGGGGTACCTCAAGACCTTAGCTTGATAGCGATGTGGCGAGACCCCTTAGTATAGTGAGTTTTAAAAATATGGCTATATCCCTTAACAAAATTAAGCTTCTCTCTTAGGGAGTCGTTTAATTTTGTTTTTTATGGTTTGTATTTTTTAAAAATATAGTTTGAATTGCAATTGTTAGAAAAGTAGACTATATTAGCGAGAGTGTATGAAAGAAAGCATTAAAAAGATGGGGTTTGTTGACCAAGATACATATAATTTCAGTTCACAGCCTGTATTATATATATATTTCTAACATCAGGTTTTGATATAGAAAAAAGGTATTGCACTAATAATGTTACGGATTATTTTTTGATAGAGTATTTTGTTACATCTAGTTCATCAGTTAGGGTATTTCATATTTTCAAATAAAAACGAACGTTTATATTACAAATATCTTCAGAAAATAGTTTTTAGTAAATAATGTATCCCTATGACCTAGTTTTACACGTATCTCAGCTGACTTCTAAGAGCAATTTAAAATTCATTATTTTTCAGGAGATGAGTAATATGTTTGTTTATTTCTATTATTTGATT
>NZ_KB895761.1:0-3491 GCF_000374965.1 Bacillus sp. 95MFCvi2.1
ATATCTACTGTTATCACACGAGGTTTAGAAACATACGAAAAAGCCAAAGCTTTCTTGAAAAAGCGCTTGGCTGCTTGTTTATCTCTTGATTTACTAAGATAAAAATCAATGGTGTTCCCTTCGGAATCTACAGCACGATATAAATATATCCATTGACTTTTTACTTTGATATAGGTTTCATCAACTCTCCATGAGTCATTTGTTGATTTAAGATGATATCGTACTTTCTCTTCTAATTGGGGCCCATATTGATGAGCACAACGCATAATGGTTGTGTGAGCGATTGATACTCCTCGTTCTTCCATCATTTCCACCAGGTTACGAAAGCTTAAATTGTACCGCGGGTACCATCTTACTGTTAATAAGATTAGTTCAGGCTGATAGTGTTTCCACTTGAATAAGTTTTGCTTTTCCATACTAATCACGTCCTTTTTTAAAGTACTAGTATGTCCAAGTTTCAGAGATTCGTTACATGAGCCTTATAGTTTTTGCACCAGAACCAAAAAAATTAAATTCTCATAATTCATTAACTATAGAAGTTGAAAAATCTCGTTTTGGGGGCAACCTGTTCTGTTAGCTTGATAGCGATGGGGTCCCGTCAACCAAATGACATAAAACCCAAGCTAAGACATTTTTCGGAAAATAAAAAGCCGATTTTCCCACGTTAAGGAATTTCAGCCTTGGTATTTTACTTCTGGAGTGGTCTTAATGATTCTAAAGTAGTTGATTGTTTGAATTTAAATCTATACTTCCCAAGGAAGTTCATATGTTCCGACCCTAGCGGTTAAATATACCGTATTCCATATACTGATGGCATTAATAATATTTAATGCACTGGCCCTTTGGGGCTGATCTTGCAGCGCACGTTCACGTAGCTCTTCACGCTCACTCAAAAAATAAATTTTTGTTTTGTTAGGTTGATAGTGATGGATTTGTCCACCCTATTGTTCTACATAGCAGCGACTTAAGTGTCGGAAAATTAAAATGGATGCATATAATAATATGAAAAATTGCATATATAAATACTTTGAACTTATTTTAGATACTCATTATAATTTATTTAGTGTAAAGCTTTGTACGTAATTATTTTGATATTTTTATAGGAAAATGTTTAAAAATGAAAAAGTAGAGGGAAAATGAATGAAAATTTTAAAAGGAATGCTCGTATCTACAATAGCAATTACTGCTTTTACAGGACTAGGAAAGACTTCTCATATAGTGAGTGCTGCTTCAAACAATTCAGTAGTACAGCAAAAAGCAGCTAATGTAGAAAAACAAGAAGAAAAGCAAATCATTGTAAAGTTTAAAAATAAGATCAGTTTACCGTATGAGGATGGGATAGAAAAACGAATAAAACAGGAAAAAAATGATATAGTACTAGAAAAGTTTTTTTCTGAATTCCCAGATTTAACATTAACACGCTTATTTACATCTGTAAGTCCTGACGAAATTCAAAGTCTAAATAAAAGTGCTAAAACCGATAATAATACTTCATCTTCTAACTTATTAAATTATTATGTAATTCAAGTTTCAAAACATGTACAAGTAGAAGTATTAGTAGAAAAGTTAAAACAATCATCTTTGATAGAGGATGTATACATAAAAGAACCGGAAAATGTAACACCACCAGAAGTACAGATGCCAAACTTATTTCTTAATCCCTATGATGACCCTAGATTTGAAAACCAAGGATACCTAAAAGAAGCACCATATGGTATTAATGCGCCTTACGCTTGGGGGATCAAGGGAGGCGACGGAAAAGGTATAACATTTGCAGATATGGAGTATGGCTGGCTATTAAATCATGAAGATCTAGAAAAGCAAAATATCGAACTTATATCCGGTAGAAATACAGAGGCTCACGTTGGACACGGGACATCGGTTTTAGGGATTGTTTCTGCGGAAGATAATCAAATCGGCAATATTGGCATTGTACCAAAAGCTACAGTAAAAGTAATATCTCAAATTAGGGATGACGGCAGTAATAACAAAGCGGATGCCATATTAAGTGCTGTAAATCACCTAAATGCCGGTGATGTTTTATTGTTAGAAGCACAATCATCTTATGAAGGATATCGTGATAAATATTTACCGGTCGAAGTGCAACCAGATGTATTTGATGCGATTCGCACTGGAACGGATAAAGGAATCGTAATCATCGAGGCTGGAGCAAATGGTTGGAATGACTTAGATGAATTTAAAAATAAAGATGGAAAAAAGGTCTTAAATCGTAATAGCAAAGATTTTAAAGATTCCGGTGCAATCATGGTCGGGGCTGCTTTATCAACTGTTCCTCACGGACGTTCATGGTTTTCAAATTATGGCAGTCGAATTGATGTATATGGATGGGGTCAAAATGTAGATACAACTTCTGCAGATCCAAATAACAGTGCGAAAAATTTATATACGTCTAGCTTTAGTGGTACATCGAGCGCTTCACCAATTATTGCTGGTACAGCTGTTTCCATACAAAGCATTGCGAAGGAGCATTTGGGTCACCCCTATAAACCAAGTGAGTTAAGAGACATCTTAAATAACCCAAACACAGGAACACAATCTGGGGAGCCATCTTACGATAGAATTGGTGTTTTACCAGATTTAAAAGCTATATTATTAAAATTAGGATTTCAATCAAATGGAGAAGATTCAGCTTCAAAAAATCCGCGAGAACAAGAGCCAAATAACCAACACATACAGGCAAATCCGTTAAATTTCAATACGACTATTGAAGGGAATCTTAACGACAATGATAACGTAGATATCTATACTTTTATGGTTAATTCACCGCAAAATATAAATATTTCCGTAGTAAATGAAAAACAGATTGGAATGACATGGACGCTTTATCATGAATCAGATTTAGAAAATATGGTAGCATATGGACAAAATAAGTCTAATGTCATTACAGGAGAATATAATGCGAAACCAGGGAAATATTATTTGCATGTCTACAAATATGAAAATAAAAATGGGTCGTATCTATTAAATGTAAAATAGATTTTATGCATATGCATACATGAAACAAAAGGAATTTCCCAAATGAATGGCACCCCAATTGTTAGACGTAACTAATAATTGGGGTGCCGTTTTTTATGACCAAATATCTATCTCCTTTTTCGCTGCAAATATCACATCATTTTTGGAGATTGATTTGCAACGTAATATATGCAACGTTGTAGCGCTATAAAAATCAAGGTTTTCACTTCCAAAAAATGTCTTAGTGTGGGTTTTATGTCATTTGGTTGGTGGTACCCCATCGCCATCAAGCTAAGGTTTTGAAGTACCCCCTAAATGAAAATTTTCTTTCTCTACAGTTAGTTATTTTGAGAAATCAGCTCTTTTTTTTGTTTTGGGGGTGTTTACTTTTCTTAAGTTGATGGCCATGTGGTGCTACCCCATGCCCATCAACTTAAGAAAACAAGTTACACCCAAAAACAAAAAATCCCTCAGACAAGCAAAGGGATCACTTATTTACACAAAATTATTGACGG
>NZ_KB895762.1:0-3284 GCF_000374965.1 Bacillus sp. 95MFCvi2.1
CATCTTTTTACCCACCTTTAAAACCTAGATAAAAACCTAAGTTTTTTAAATATCTAGGGTTATTTTCAAAAAAATCAACCTTGATACCTAGGTATAAAACCTAGGTTTTTACTAATTCATTTTACTAAGGTTTATATCCTTCTGTCATATAAAAATAACGGAGTCCTTCACATCTCTAAGTCATGCTTCATTTTCTTCTTAACAAATGATTATTTAATCCATATAGCGAAGACCATGGCCGCGCCACAATTTTTTTCTAATAACCTTGCAATAAACCACAATTAAAATCATATTTTTGTTTTTTTAACATAATAAAACTCTATCAAAAAGCAAGTCATTTTATAAAATTGGAAATTCTGAATCAAAAAAAAGAGAAGAGCATAAGGGGTTTTTGGGCCCAACTAGGGGTTGGGGCTAGGCAGAGCCTAGCTTAAACGTGGGTACACGAAAATTTCCAGGATGTGTACTCACGGTCGACTCAAAATTTTCCAATTACACGTATTTTTCGTTAAAAGTAGAGTCGAGGTGTACACAAGGTACTCTTCATAGCATCAAATGTGCACCTGCTGTAGACAACATATTTTTTATAAATTGTAATCAAACATTACTTTAAAATACTAAAAGAGATCCATCCTAAAATAAGTAAACACAAGATTATAATTTAAAACAGAAAACAACAAAATGTGAGATATCATTCAGACGCTTCAAAATTCGTTTTAAAGAATATGGATCTAAAACAATACTATTTTCTGTAAAAATGAAAATGGACGCTTAAAAAGCAAAATAAACAGGTTTAAATAAGGGTTTTCGTTTGCTTTTGGGGTTGAGGTTGGTTCGTCGTGTGGGGACGAACCCCCACATATAACGTATTCTATCAATTTGGTAAGTGAAATTTTAAATCGAATTACTAGCGGTTCGGCTCGTATAATAGCAAATTCAAGCCGATGATCCCTAGTATTTGCTTTTGGATGTATCGGCTTGGTGATATCCAAACTCGAGCCGAAAAAAGTTCCGCAAGGATGTAGCAAAGCGAAAAGGGTGGAGATTTTCTGTAGTAAAACGAAAGAAAATACGACCCGTTCCTTGCGGAACTTTTAGCTCTATATATAAGAGTGAGAAGAGCAAAGTGAAAAAAGTCAGTAATGGCAAGGGTTTATAGAAGATAAGGTGTCAAAAAAAAGTGACACCGGTGTCAAAAAAAAGTGACACCTAAAAAAAGGTAAATAACATAAAAAAAAAGAACGCAAGATTTTTTTTGCATTCTTTTAAAATAAATAAATAGGTAGTTTATGTTTTTTCTTTCCTTGATCTTCGACTTTAAAATTTCTTAATGAATCTCTAAAAATATGTTGAGTTGCTTTATCTATTCCATCTTTAGGAGAGCAACACATAATATTTGGATTTACAAACCATGTACGACTAGTACAAACCCGTCCATCTTCAGTTGTAACACCTGATTGTGCAACTGCTAATACTCCCTTTTTTAATAAACCATTCATAACACTAGAAATACTTTGACGAGTCATTTTAAACTTTTCAGCTAGATATGTAGGCGATGCTGGATTATTTGTCTCACGTTCTACAAGAACATTAGTTTTAAATTCTACAGATGAAGTTAATTTGAATAAAAAAGCTTCTTCCTTACTACTTAAATAACCTATTTCAATCAAATAATCTATATTATCCATTATAATTTGCACAAATCTCACCCGATCTGTAGGTTTTTTCTTTTTACCAATAAAATACTCTTCTCCACCAGACATTTTACTTAACATCTGTAAAAGCATAGCTCTTTCTTCTTCTGAATACCCACCAGTTTGCAACTGATCATAAATACTATCAATCTTACTATCTCTTGCTTTAGCTTTTTTTTCAGCTTGTCCAAAATCTACTACTTTACTCACTGTTTCTCCTCCTACTTCCTAAACAGAAAAACGAGAAACTAAAAAGTGTATACATATTCCATTTTCAAAATACAAATTTCATGTTAAAATACACATAGATTAAATTATTCCTGTCTAGGATTTTTTGAAAAGAAACCTTGTTACCGCAAGGTTTCTTTTTTTATTCTACCACAAATTTCTACATAAAAGTTTTTCCTGTCTCTTAAGGTATTGAAATCCCAACAAAATTCAACAAAGATTTTATACTAATATAAACCGGAACAACAAATACAGCCTTTCCTACCCCATATTTGACCACATCTAACCAATTATTAATCCAAGCACCTTTTCTAGCATTTTGACTCATGCTGTTGATTTCTAAATAATTAGGCAAGCTACGTGTGTGTGATCACACACACCAAAAACGATATTTTTGAATTAGTAGGAGATCCCTACAACCTTTACCGCTTTTTCTGTCTCGAAATTTCATTTTCTCGTCCTAAAACGGTTGTCGCTTCGCTCGATTTTCAGCAAATAAAAAGAAGATCAAACTAGAAAAACAATCTAGTTCGATCTTCTTTTTATTCTAAATTCATTAATGATCGCTTTTTTTACATCACTATAAAATACCATTATCAGCATTCCCAATATAGTTATAAATAAAGAAATTCCTTCAATGCCAATAAATATCCCTATAAATATAAGAGCAATACCTATAAAAAAGCCAAAATCATTTTCATCATCATCGTCCTCACATTCATCTTTATCTTTTTTATCTAACTCCCCTCTAACATCCTCTGATCCCTTTATTAACTCATCAATTGTTACTTCATACAATTCACTAAGTAAAATCAAATTATCAATATCAGGATAACTTTTATTGCTCTCCCATTTATAAACAGCTTGTCTAGTCACTCCAACCTTGCGAGCTACATCTTCTTGTGAAAAGTTTTTTGATTCACGAAACTTTTTCAATTGCGAACCTAAATTCATATTATTCACCTCTAAGAAATCATTACATATAAAACCATAATCAATAAAGAAACCATTAGTCTAATAGATGTAAACTAATGGTTCACATATTTAAATTCTTGCTAAATCACTTAAATCTATATTCAACTAAAACAATATTATCAGAAACTAAAAAAGAATCCTAAAAACATAGGATTCCTTAATGCGAAAATGTGATATTTCATTAACCCGTCAATATGTAATATTGCATATAAAAATATATTGATATAAATGTAAGCGCTTACTATAATAAAAGCATAAAGATAAATCACATCTTAGCATCAACAACAGAGGAGGAAATAATATGGCAATCGCAATGACAGTTTTAAAATTTGTAGGTGGAGCACTTCCATTAGTTCAAGAACTTTTAAAAGCATTTATGTAAGTTTA
>NZ_KB895763.1:0-3110 GCF_000374965.1 Bacillus sp. 95MFCvi2.1
CAATCTTTTCAGGATAGACTCCTATGCTCATCAATCTTTTCAGGATAGACTCCTATGCTCATCAATCTAGGCAGAATAAATTTCATTGTTATAAAAGATATAAAATTTTCTTTTTGGGGCAGTATAGAATTTTAGCTTGATGGGCATGCGGTCGAACCCCTAATTTATCAAAAGTTGATAAGTTCATGCTAAAAACGCCATCCTTTCCTATGATTCTACAGAAAGAATAGCGTATTTTTGCATTTTAAGGAAATTTAGTATTTATATCTTCTTTTTATGTTGTCTAGTATATTGAATGTAAGGTTTTTGATTTTTTGTATTTTTCTATAATTTTTAGCGAAATAAGAGTGTATAATACATCCTCAAATGATAGAATTATTAACATATTGCAAAATGAAAGAGGTAAAAATAATGGAGACTTGTGCAGATGTTTTAATCGTTATCGATTTACAAAATGGCGTATGTTACAGTGGAGATCATTTATTTAATTTACAAAATTTACTCACTAAAGTAAATAATAGAATTGCCTTATATAGAGAATTACATAAACCAATCATTTTTGTTCAACACTGTGATGAAGAATTAGTACCTGAAGAAGAACCATGGGCTATTAATGCCAATCTAGATGTTCAAGAGCAAGATTTTTTTGTAAGAAAAATACATGCAAATTCTTTTTACAAAACGAACTTAAAAAATCTTTTAGACCAATTAGCTGTACATCGTATTGAATTTTGCGGTGCCCAAACAGAATACTGTATGGATGCTACGATTAAATTTGCTCATGGATTGGGATACGAAAACTTCATGGTACAGAAAGCAACCTCTACTTTGAATAATCCATTTATGTCGGCAAAAGAGACGATTGATTTTTATGAAAATATATGGAACAACAGATTTTTAAAATTGATAGGAGATGAATCTTAGAATAAACGATTATATAAAAATCCTAAAACGAGGATTCATCAGCGAAAATTAAAGGTGTTCCGCCCCATAGCCATCAACTTAAAAAACAACCCCCAAAAAAACGATAAAAATGAGGGGGTTTCACAAAATTTTTGTTCTGGGGTATCTCTTATTCTTAGCTTGAGGGGCATGGGATATCGCCAGCATTTTGGAAAAAACTACGCTAGTCAAAAGTAAAACCGTTCATCAGAATAGCTTTACTTTTGACATAATTCTCGTTATTGGAAGTATATTTAAGACCACTATTAATTTAATAAGAGTCTAATATCTCAAGTTTCTTAGCTAATACCCAACCACTTAGACCATAAGATGCACAAATGTTGTAATAAAAATAATTCCCTTTTATTAATGTTTCCTCTAATTCTTTAATATCTTCATAACATATAGGCCAACAATAAGATTTTTGTTGCTCTAATAATTTCTTATTCTCTTTAAAAAAATCTAGAAGTGGATCTTCGTCTATATTAAAAATAATGCTGTTACTTATTTGGGTTTCAAAAAAATGTGCTAGGACACCCGAAAAAACTATATATACATTGTTTCCTGATTCAGTAAGGGTGTGAATACGAATTTCTTCTTTCTCAAGATTAACTTGGTATGAAACAATTGTATTATCGTGAACACTTATCATAACTTCACTCCTTAAAGTATAGATATTTGATTTTTGTTTCTTCAATATTATTTTTTCTAATTGTAACATTTGAGAGAACTGATTTATTAAGATTTTTAGATGTATAGGATATTCATATAGGGGTACAGCCGCATGCCCATCAACTTAAGAGCGAAAATAAAATAAACTTTCGTTCATATAAGCTAAAAAACTCTTAAAATATTTTGTGTCCTTAAAAATGAGCATACCAAATAAACCTAGATAGGTATCGTTTTTTTAAATTATGCAACTTTCTTTTGTTTTTCAAGTCCACTATACTCATAAACAACACCCATAATATCAAAGACTGTTTTCTTCTCATATCGATGAGATTTCCTTCCATTTTTCTGTAGTAGGTGGAATAGGAGGATTAGAATCTTTGTTGTTTCTTGAGTGTTTTGTTGTATAGCTTGATATAACAGATATAAATGATCTTGAATCATTCCAATTGCTTTATATTCGCTTAATTCCTTTTGTTTCTTTTGTAAAATCAATTGTCGCATCTTAAACATGGTAGAAGAACATAGAAAAATGGCAATGAGCTTTCCATAAACATGGCATTCTAACCGCTCTTGTTTGATATTTTGCCAATGATGAATTTGAAATAAGGATTTCCAAGTTTTAAAAATGATTTCAATTTGCCAGCGGAGAGAGTAAAAATCATGTATTTGTTCCATCGGAACAATCTCCCAAGGTGTATTGGTAACATATATGTTCATACCAGCTAATCGTTTGCTTTTTTCTGAATATGTAATGCCCTTCTTACTTTCCGTATACACTTGTTTTTTCCTACGTTCACGAAATTGTTTTTCTGTTAATCGATACATAATCACCCGAGTGAATAGTTTTGTATCTTTTCCAATATAAGCATCTTTTATTTCATAGACCTGCCCCGGTTTTAAGGTATTCATAATTTGTTCTAAATCAACTTTGATGTACTGAGACTGTTTTTTTACTGTCCCATTTCGAAAGTATTCAGGAAATTGATTTTTGATATACACCATATTGTTTAATTTGAGTCGTGATATATAATACACACCACGTTGATCCATTTGATCTAAATCATCCAGTGAATAATAGCCTAAGTCCCGAATACAGAGGTCTCCAGGACGTAATGTCGCTAAACACTCTGTTCCAAAGGTTTTATCATTATTTTTCCCTGGTTCAACTTGAAAATTTAAAAATTGTCCACTGTGTAAATCATATTCTAACTGAATTTTTATACCCGCTGTTTGTGCACAACCACCTGATCCAGGATACACATTAGCTAAATGTTTTGGCACTTGGAAAATTGTTGCATCTAAAATACGAATTCGTTGAAAATAAGCGGTTGAAGAGCTTGGAATTACTGATGTTTCACAAATTTTATTTTTTAATAATACAGAGAAAATATGTTTTAAAAAGCAAACAGCTTTTTTATTGAAACGTTTATTGAGTCCTTCCGGACTAATAAGAGTTCCTGTAGCTGCATGAAGTTGACTGCACAGTCTAACTAAAG
>NZ_KB895764.1:0-3040 GCF_000374965.1 Bacillus sp. 95MFCvi2.1
TCGTAATAACTCAAAATCTATAAAAAAATAACATACTAATAGCAAGGGAATGCTTGTAGACTGATCTATACTGCATTCCCTTATTGTATGTATGCCATATTTCTATTCTTCTTTTTCCGACATTAGAACCCTACAAAAATATCAATCATATTTAATTTTTAAACAAACCGAAAAAACCTTTCCGTTTTTGTTTCTGATTTTGCTTCTGCATATCTCTAATGTTTTCAAGCAATAACTGATCTCGCTTCTCTAGCTTCTTCTCTATAAAAACTTCTAATTCACTATTTTTACCTTCTACTTCAGTTAACTTTTTCTCCGTATTCGCTAAATGCTCTTTTGTCGTAACCAATTCATTCGTAATTTCTTGTAATTTTTGAACAAGTGCTTGATTGAATTGATTTTGTAACTGCTGATTTTCTAATACTTCATTCAATTTCTTTTCTAATTCTGATTTTTCTTCTTTTGAAACAAACGAATCAAGCTCTCCGTTTCGCCATGCTCGAACTTGATCGTAAGACCATTTTTGCACCTGTATTTTTTCTTTTATTGCTTTTAATTCTTCTATATTTTCCTTCGAGTATCTGCGATGCCCTCCCTGGCTTCGCTCCGTTTGTATGTTAAATTCGTTTGACCATACCTTTAGTAAATCGGGTGTGACCCCTAAAAGATCCGCAACAATTTTCGGTGTATGCATTTCCGATTTTAGTTCCAATTTTCATTCCTCCCCCAAAAACGGAATACGTTTTTCACTCATAAAACACAATTAAATCAACATTCCAATCAAAATCGGAATGCACTTGCAACCGATATAACAACCGATTTTAAAAACGATTTAATTTCGAAATACATTCCGATTTTAACACTGATATGTATTACTTCTCGATAATAACATTAAAATCTTTTTTCTATATACAAGATTTTATGCAAAAAAAGAACAGCAGGGATCCCTAGAATCCCCGCTGCATCCACCATGTATAAAATAATGTATATCAATTTTACTAGAAAGGAAAAAAGAACCCCATAAAAACAAGGGTTCACCCGTTATTTTTGCTACCAATAATGAGACGTTATGTTAACCCATCATGAATACGATATACATATTACATTTTATCTATATTAGGTAAGGGTAATTGTCATACAATGAAGATATCATTATGAATTATATGGGGGATAGAAATGAAAAAGTTTATAGTTAGTTATTTAGTATGTCTCATATTTTTTTCTATATTTACACCTAGTTTGCAATTTATAATTAACCCTGAGGGTATGGAATCAGATTGGGGTTCACCCTGGTCAATAGCTATTCTTTACATTATGTATGGGAGTATACCTGTACTTATAGGCTGTCTACTAGGAGAATTCTGTTATAGAAAAATAAAAAGATGTTATAAATTAAGTATTGGGATTCCCGTGTTTATATTATTAGGTTTTTCCTATGCATATTTAATGAGCATAGGATTATCTGGAGGATATGTATCTTATTCTATAATGGATTTTATTAAATTTATTCCTATTACTTTGTCTTCCTTAGCTTTCTATTTTATAAGACGAATAAACTGATATTAATCAACTTCTGATAACGATCATTATGTCAATCAGCTGTCCATATCGGCAGCTGATTTTATTTTTGCTTAACGTGTTTTTTTTCGAAATGCTGGAGGTACCCCATAAATAAAAAAACCTTCGAATTGAAGGTTCTCATAAAAGGAATTTCAGAGTGATCCAGAAATTCTCTTCAATCTATTTTTTAATCATAAATCCAATAGTCAACACGCTGTTGTATTCCTTTTCCGTAATAATCAGTAGCATAAAATTTAATTCTATATGTTCCTGCTCCTGTGCTTGGTGTACGGGCATCGAAATCATAGTAGTATGTCTTTCCACCAGTGTTAACAGATACATCCCTACAAGTAACTAATCCATCGTTTGTTCCTGTACTTGTTCCTGAAGCTATACATGCTGTAAAGGTTCCACTACTTGGACCCCAACTCCTAATTTTTAAACGTACATGCCCATCAGTTGTATAAAAACTTTTTGACCAATAATATGTGTAAAAATCTACATGGCCACTTGTTTTTAAGGTACCGTTTATAGCTGCATCAGCTTGCTGATTAAAGCCAAACAATACACCAAAAGATATTACGAAAACAATTACGGACATATTAAATTTCTTAAGCATAAGGTAACCCCCTAAGATAAAGAAATCTTTACATACAAACTAACTCTATCTTCTCTAATAGTAAGAAAAGATAGAAGTTTCACTACGCTAAGGATATAATTTCAGTTACGTCAGATGTTCAACTATATGTCATAAAGTATATAAGAGAAATAAAATGTAGAAAATTGTAGATTGTTGGATAGTATTTTTGAATGAGGTTATTGTTCTATTCCAAAACAATATCAGAAAAACAAAGAGTTGAAAAAATCTACATTTAAGAACATTAAATATTTATATTTTCTTTTTTCATCCCTCCTCATATCAAAAAAATTCAAGTTAATTATATACTGAGCAACATGTTTCAATCAACGCAAAATTCATAATTGTTAAAATATTTTCTGAAGTCCATTAGATGCCAGAACCTTAGCAACAGCAGCCATGGCCATTTTTATTGAACTACTTCAAATCCAAGGATTTAATAAGAAATAACATTATCAATATGACCTAATACCAGCATTGCTGCAACCAAGGGCAAAGTAGAAAAAATGCTTAATATACACATGTTTTTCAGTAACAAAAAGGTGCTAAATGAATAATGTTACAAATTATTTTTGATACAGTATTTTGTTACAGCGAATTCAAAGGTTATAGAATTTACTGTTTTTAAACACTTCATGTAACAAAAATGAACGTTTATGTTACGAAACAAGCTACTTGGCCCCTAAACGCAGCAACACTGGAACTGGGTCTAATAGATTCATTCACTTCCAAGAACGAGAATTATGTAAATGAGCTGTCCATATGGACAGCTCATTGTATTTTTTGCTTAGCGTGTTTTTTTTCCGAAATGCTGGCGGTACCCCAGTATTATGTGTAAAATTT
>NZ_KB895765.1:0-2905 GCF_000374965.1 Bacillus sp. 95MFCvi2.1
AAAAGAAATTAAATAACCTGAGTCCATATAAATATAGAACTCAGGTTACTTAGTTGTGCTTTTTGAATACAGTCTACTTGACAGGGGTCACTTCACAAAGACTACTCTTGTTTCTTTTCCTTCTCTTCTTTTTCAATTTCAGATACGGATTTTTCAGGTTTTTTTATTAGTTTTCCAAGTTCTCCAGAACGATCAAATTGATCTTCGAAATTTTCTGTAGTACTAATACGAGCTACAAAATCTAATTGTTGGTCATTATTTATATACCCTTTTAGTCTAGGAATTCCCATAGGACTAGTTTCGTGTTCTGTAAATGTAATAGATTTTACATCTTTAACATTATAACGAATATATTTTTCAACTCTCGCCTCTTGTGCTTTCCAAAACTTTTCCTCTTTTTCTTTTTGTTTTAAGTATTCCATTGTAAAATACCCTCCTGCTATGAGCACCACAGCAGATACAAACCAGATGATTATTTTCTTCATAGAAAACCACCTTATAAAAAACTTACCAATGCATCCTTCTTAAAATGGGATAGAGAAGAAAAGAGTATTGCAAAGACTACTCTTTTCTCTTTTCCTTCTCTTCTTTTTCAATTTCAGATACCGACTTTTCAGGATCTTTTATAAGTTTTCCTAGTTCTCCAGAACGCGAGAATTTATCTTCAAAGTTTTCTGTAGTACTTATACTAGCATCGAACCATAGCTCTTTATCATCATTTATATATCCTTCTATAGAAGGAACCCCCATAGGACTTACACTCTTTTCTGTAAACGTAATAGATTTTACATCCTGAATATTATAACGAATATACTTTTCTACTCGTACTTCTTGTACTTTCCAGAACTTTTCCTCTTCTTCTTTTTGTTTTAAGTATTCCATTGTAAAATACCCTCCTGCTATAATACAAATAATGGATAAAATGATTACCGATTTCTTCATAGTAAATCCCCTTATATTTAAATATAGTTAAAATATACCATGAAATGAGTTGAGAAACATATGAATGAATTTAAAAGGAATACCATTGCAACAGATGAAGATTATTTCGAACTATCAGATAAAGTTTATGACGATAAATATTTATACAAAGGGGAGGAAATAAAAGGGACCGATGGTAAAACGTGGGTCGTTATAGAATCAATTGATGCAGATTGTCAAAAAGTAAAAAATGGATTACAAGCTATTGCAGTAGTACCGAAAAAAGATTACAAAGAAAATGCAACACATTATGATGATATAATCCTAGCATTTCGTGGAACAGAGCCTAAGCAATTAGCAGATTTCGTGACAGATATTGATCAGATTTCGTTCGGAATTAAAACACATTCTAAAGTAATTACTCCAAGTAACAGTCAAACAATAACACCTAATTCTGCAACATCATTTGATACTGGATTGAAATGGGCAAAAAATGACATCGTAGAAAAATATCACCCTTCTTCTCTTCATACTACTGGACATAGTAAAGGTGGTGCAGAAGCGGACCTTATCGCTGCAGAATTAGATTGTTATGCAACTACATGGGCTGCACCAAATCCCTATCGTTTACTAAGTCCTGAAGCAAAAAGACGAGTAGATGAAGGGAAAATGGATAATAAAGCTACCGATTATACACATGAAAATGACAAGATTGGTAACCACACTCAATTCGGTGCACCTCTAATTGGTAAGCAATACACAGTGAGACAGAACGATACAGAACAAGGATTTCTTACAAGTTTAACTATGGACGGACATGGCAGAGATACATATAGAGGAGAGTTTCATTCAAATGGAAGTCCCATATTAAAATTAGAACCTGAAGATATTATAAGACAAGCAAAAAAAATTCAAACACTCAGCAATCGATTATCAAATATCGCAAAAAATATAGAAGAGTTTCAAAGAAAAGAAGCTGAAGCAGTTCAAAAGTTAAAAAGTCAATTAAAACATGAAACAGGGTCAGGTGGAAGATATCATTTATTAGAAGAACACGAAGTAGATGAAGCCATCTCACAAATTGCTAAAATTAGAAAAGGTGGAAATGACTATTTTCATGACGCAAACATAGCCGAAGAATTAATCCATATTTTAAGAAAAGAACAAAAAAGTTTAAGCCAATTCGGAGATGAAATTAGTGATGCAGCAAATTCACTAAGAGATAAAGACAACCAATTAGCAGGAAATTTTCAGATTAAATAAGGGGATAATTATATGATGGATTTTATGGGAGAAATTAAAAAGATAGAAAAACAAATCGAAAATGCTGCAGGAGCTGCAGGAGATTTAGCAAATCAGGTTGTTGATGAATTACAAGCTGCTAAAAAACAAATTGAAAGAGAAATGCAGCGTATGATGTTAAAAACAGAGGTAGGGTTTAAATCAATAGATATTATAAAAGAAGATACATATGCTCTTCAAAAAAACATAGGGGTATTTCACGATTTACAAACAAGTATAAGAGATATAGCAGCAGAACTAGAGAAAAGTTTCGAAAGTAAAACTGGTAGTAAAATAAATGAAACATTAAAAAAATATGAAAAACAAATTAACAACAAAATTTTTAATGAACATGTTCACTTGGCAAACAGTTGTGGAAAAAAATAAGAGAAGTAGAAAAAAACTAAAAAATTGCTATTATTATATTAATTTATATACATAAAAAAAGTCCTCTTATATAGGACTTTTTTTAATGATATTGAATGTAAACTTTTAGATATTTGTTTACATTCAAATCCTCTAAAACATTGACTTTATCCCCATTCCCCTGATATCATCAAAATTAGCAAGAAAAGTATACATTCAAAACAATATAAATAAAGAGGTACAGAAACACATGAACAAAAAAACACATCTCATTGATGTCCAACCCATCCGAAGTAAAGATCAGATTGAAGATATGAAATGGGCTCTTAAACGTCAC
>NZ_KB895766.1:0-2828 GCF_000374965.1 Bacillus sp. 95MFCvi2.1
AAAAAAAAAGAAAATAACGAGGATTCCTGAAATCTCCGCTATATCAACAATGTATAAAATCCTGCAATAGAGGGTTTTCTATAGAAATTTAACATAGGTTAATAAACAAGCATTTTTCTTATTAAAACATAGAATAATATAACTCGTATTCGAAAAGGAGGTATAAAAAATGGGCTGTAGTAGCAACTGTTCGAAGCGTAGTAATGATTCTTGTAAATGTAAGCATGATAGTCATTCTTGTAAATCTAAATGTCATAGTAATTCTTGTAAATGTAAGAAAGATAAGTTCCGTAGATGTTGTTTTATTTGTTTTCATTGTGATCGCAAACACCAGTAAAATAGTTCAACATTTTTAGTTTTTGATGAGAAATTATATAAAAAGCTTATCCCCTTGTAAAGAAGGATGAGCCTTTTATATTTGTTATCAATAATAAGACATTATGTTAACCTCACATGTATGTTTATTCATATCCATTTTTCACAATTTAAAGATAAAGATTTTTATATACGAAGAAAATAAAATTCTACATAGAACTTCATTATGTGTTAACAACTGAACCAACTAGTCCAACCAAATCATCGGGTGATACCCCAATATAAATTGGTTGATACATATCTAGTCCCAAAAAAAATATATAAACATATTGTATTATAGTACAACTCTTTAACAAACACTCTAAAAAAGGAGCTATCTATATGCTTGAAGACAAATCTAAAGTTAATTACCCATATGAATTTACCGAAACTATAACAACACCAATTAAAAAACCAAATTATACAAAATTTAAAAATAGTACAGACACACAACCTCTTACTATTTCAAAACATTACGTTGAAAAACGTCTATACTCCGTAAGAATCGATACTCCTAAGAACAAATAATCAAAATTCATTAAGAAAACACGCCACACATGTATGTATAGCGTGTTTTCCTTGCTTTTGGGCAAGAGTGCTAGCCCCCAGGAACTTCGCGTTA
The DNA here is from genome assembly GCF_000374965.1 of Bacillus sp. 95MFCvi2.1. Lineage (NCBI taxonomy): Bacteria > Bacillati > Bacillota > Bacilli > Caryophanales > Bacillaceae > Bacillus > Bacillus sp. 95MFCvi2.1. The sequence goes on from NZ_KB895766.1 coordinate 977, forward strand.
TATGGAATATAGGGCAAAAGAGAATCTTGAACGGATACATTAGCAGTTCGGCTCGTATAATTGCTTATCCAAGGCAGGACGGATATTGCTTGCTTTTGGTCTCTCGGCTTGGCACAATAGCACATGACCCGTTCCTTACGGAACTTTTAGATATATATATAGTGAGAAAGGAAAAATACAAAAACTCAATAATATCAAGGATTTAAAGATTCAAAAAATTATTTCCAAAACTCATACCATTTCTTATCTTTACTTGCTGCAATCATCTTCTTAACTTCCTGGACTTCCCTTATTGTTTTTATTAGCATTTCATCACGGCCCTGGTTCTTCGCCATGTCTTCGCTAGTATTCGTCGCTATAAGTACCTGGGATTCCTGTATCGTTTGTATAGCGCTCAATAACTCTGATTCTCTTTGTATAAATCTCTGGTCTTGCTCAGTTAATCGTTTGGTTAATTCCTGGAGCAAATCATTTTGTTTTTCAATGACTTCTTTTTGATCTTGAATCATCGTCTGTAGCGTTGTAGCGTTGAAATCCGGTTCTTCATAGCGCTCAACTTCATGTCGATCCAATGGCAATACTTCAACACCTTGATGCCATGATACAATTTGCTTTGTGGCATTTTCTAGTGTCATATCTGTGTCGTTCTTTAGGTTTATAACCTTACGGAATACCATTACATCACTTTCTCTATATTTCCTATGCCCACGCTCGTTTTTTATGAAAGTGTAACCCTCTTTTTCTAACACGTCTGCATACTTACGTAATGTAGATGATTGGATAGCTAATTGCTCCGCCACGTCACTAGGACTATAAAACGTCTTCATAGCGTTTCACCTCAAAAATATATTCGCTATAGCAATGATATACCCTTTTTCCTAATAATTCACGTATCACTTGTTTGTATTTTTAACTTCCATAATCTTCACAGGAGTAATGTATTTAGTTCATATTACAGCCCCAAGCTTAGGGACACATATCGATTTTAAAATTAGATACTCCTTACTTCTCAATAACAACATCAAAACCTTTTCAGTTTATACAAGATTTTATACAAAAAAGTAAAAACGAAAAATAGCGGGGATCCCTAGAATCTCCGCTATAACAACAATGTATAAAATCCTGCATATCGATTTTACATAGGAAAGAAGAAAGAACTTAATAAAAACAAGGATTCTCCTTTGTCCTTGCTACCGATAATAGGACGTTATGTCAACCACACATGAATCTTTATTCATCACCATTTTCCACAGTTTAAAAGGACAACTTGTATCCATCTTTTGAATCGGGATCCTGCCGACAAAACGCGAACATTATACATTAAGACATTTTTTGAAGAGGGAGACCCCCAATTTTAACTTGACATGATATAAATATTTTTTTCATAAAAAAAGACACCTTTATAAGTGTCTTTTCTGATTGTTTTTTAGCAGAAGCAAGCAGCTCCAACTATGATTAATAATATAAAGAGCACAACGAGTAAGGCGAATCCTCCAGCAAAGCCGCCACCACAACTACCACCAAAGCCCATAATAGTTCCTCCTTTAGATAAGAGGGGAAAACAAGGGGTCACTCATGTGTTTTAACGGATTCACATTACTTTATGTCTTTAAATAATATACGAGCAAGTCCTTTAAAAAATAAAGAAAAAACACTCTAAGGAATGCCTTTCTCCAATGTAATCGGCATATGACCACACCCAAGGTTTTGAAACACCCCTTGCTTTTTGGCTAGAGTGCTGGCTCGTCGTGTGGGGACGAAACCCCACGTATTAAACGTATCGATATATAGTATAAGAACTATTTTTGAACGAATGATCTAAGCGGTTCGGCTCGTATAATTGCTTGTCCAA
>NZ_KB895767.1:0-2247 GCF_000374965.1 Bacillus sp. 95MFCvi2.1
TATTGCAATTTTTGGTACAATTTTACCTAATGCTTTAGATCCACATGAAACGATGGCAGGTAAAATTTCAATTGCGACTTTTGGCATAGTAGGTACTTGTTTACTATTTTCTATAATGTATTTTATTGTGAAAAAGGCTATTTTAAGAGGATAAGTTGTTACATTTCTAATGAAAAGGTAGAGGATATATGTTTTTAAAAGCTTCATATTCTGAGTTTATTAATTTTATTATCCTGATTACAGTTATTTTAGTTCTATGGAGATTAAAGGTATGGTCTAATAAAAAATATAATGTTCCTAAAGTATTCAAATGGTTCCCTAAAAGATGGGGGAAAAGAAAAATTTTAGAACAGTTTTACCAATCAAAACTTGATGTTGAAGGTAAAGGGATTTGGATTACTTATTATGCTGTAGATTTATATGTTATAACTATTCCATTACAAGTGAAAAAATATAATACACTTTAATGTTCTGTTTTTTTATTAAGAAGTTTTAAAATACGGTAAGTGAAATTACAGGTATAATTTTATGTGAATATTAAAGTTAAAAAGCTAATTTTCTATGAAAATTAGCTTTTTATTTATTGTTAACAATAAATATTGAATTTAATAAAAAATGCATTTAGAAGGGATCGTAGTTGCCGCGCATGTGGAATCGCTGAGTCCTGGCGTTTATGCCGCGAAAGTTCCTTGACGATGAGGGGAATCCTCATGCAAACTCGCCAGAGGTGGCCCCAGAAGGGCGGTTTTCGCCCGCTGGGGTTGGCTTTGGGAGTTTGAGGGTTCGGAGGCTCGTGGTCAAGGGAACCGTGGAATAAAAAGCGAGGACGGACCCCAGGGCAGGGCAAAAACGAATGTCTTCGCCAAGATTGGTGGTTCTAATGTTAGAAAAAGGAGAATAAGAATATAGCATATATAATAGGGGTACCGTCGAAGATCGATAGAGTAACAATATAAAAAAGAGAAAGGCATCTTATGATGTCTTTTCTTTATTTATTAAAGGACCTGCTCACATATTTTCTAAAATCATAGACTAATGTAGACCGTTAAAATACATGAATGACTCAATGTTTTCCCCTCCTATTTAAAGTTAAAGGAGGAACTATTATGGGCTTTGGTGGTAGTTGTGGAAGTTGTGGCGGTGGCTTTGCTGGAGGCTTCGCTTTACTCGTTGTCCTCTTTATACTATTAATCATAGTTGGAGCTGCTTGCTTCTGCTAAAAAAACTATCAGAAAAGACACTCTTATGAGTGTCTTTTCTTTATTGGGTCCCGCCAGCATTTTAGAAAAAACTCATATTAAGCAAAAAATACAATAAGCCGCCCATATGGACAGCTCATTTACATAACTAGAACTTGTTTTAAAAATAAAAGTGAAAAAATTTCAGATGTGAGGGGACATTCTATAGTTAATTATCTCCTCTATTCAATCTTAGTAGTTAAACACTCCTAAAGAAGAAATTGCGTCATTCCATCCATAATCATTCAGGTTAATGGTATGTCCCCAATAAGCGTAATTGTCCCAAGCGTAAGTAGCTCCCCCATAACTAGCATGTTCCCAAACTCTTGTATAGCCACTAGCTGCAGTACTAATTGAAGAAATTTGATCGTTCCAGTAATTACCGACGTAATCTGTGTAAGTTCCTATTGCATAAGAAATACGGGATCCACCTTTATTAATATCCCAGTAGAAATCAGTATAATTTGGTCCAGTACCCAGAGTAGTCAAGTTTTCTTTCTTGATTAGTTCTGCTTTTGGATTTTTATATTCACGGTGTTTTTCGTATTCTTTATTTTGAACAAATTGCTGAAATTCTTTTTCATTGGTGAATCCATACTTAATTTCTTTTCCATTCTGATCTTTCGTGAAGAAGATATGTTTTACTTGACTATCTTGGACGGGAGAACTTGCTTTTTTCCCATTAATCAGAACAAATTGACTTTTCCCCTCTTCAGCAAAGGTTGAGGGTGCTACTGAAAAAAAGACTGCAATTAGAGCAAAGCACATCAAGACAACCGATTTAAGATTTCTTCTCATCAAGATCACCTCATAAATGTATTTTTGGGGTATTTATACTTTTTTGTAATAAAAACAAAATATCCCTTAGGTATTCTATCACCCTTGAGGTAAAAGACATATAAAAAGTAAAATTTTAACAAAAACGTAGTTAAAGTTTAACAAAAATGGAGTTAAATTTTACACATAATACTGGGGTACCGCCAGCATTTCGGAAAAAAAACACGCTAAG
>NZ_KB895768.1:0-2206 GCF_000374965.1 Bacillus sp. 95MFCvi2.1
TATAACAAAAATGGTTATAAAGATAACAAATTTGGTTATCTAACTATAACAAAAATGGTTATGAAGATAAGGGATTTGATTTTCTGAATATAACAAATTTAACCATGCGTTGTATAACTACTTGTGCTACAGTTAAATGAGTCCTATTACTTTTAAGAACTTTACACAATTACTTTATGTAGAATTGAATATTTCAAGGATTTAGAGTAGAAGATTTATTCAGAAGATTAGCAAAAAATAAACTATAACAAAAGTAATATGTTTGTTATAATTTAACAGTCAAGGCAGTAAGGAAAGGACGTATGTAGATATGTCTACAAATCAAGGTTTGCAGATTAAAGAAAGTAATATTGTTTCCAAATCTAATACTTTAATTGAAGCAAATTCACGTTTGAATTTAGTTGAACAAAAGCTATTACTTTGTTTGGCTAGTAACATTGAACCAAATGATCGAGATTTTAAAACATATACATTTCCAATTAGAAAATTTCACGATTTACTTGGATTAAGTGGGTCTACTAAATATACTGAGTTGAGCAAAATCACAAAGGAATTATTATCAAAAGTAATTGAAATTCGGATAGGAGAAGAGCTAATACAGGTATCTTGGCTTTCTTCAGCGATTTATAATAGAAATAAAGGAACGATTGATATGCGTTTTGATCCTTTATTAAAACCATTTTTATTAGAATTAAGTAGCAAATTTACGAGTTACAGACTGGCAAATATTGTTAAATTGAAGAGTACATATGCTATACGTATTTACGAATTATTAAAGCAATATGAAAATCTTAAAGAACGCACAATTAGCCTTGGAAACTTAAGATATTACTTAGATGCAATGGATATATATCCTAACTATGCAAATTTTAAGCAACGCGTATTGAAACCTACACAAAAAGAATTGAATCAGAAAACAGATATTTCTTTTGATTTTGAAGAAATTAAATCAGGTAGAAAAGTACAAAAGATTAGATTCATTATACGTGGCCAAAAAAAGAACGATTCAGACCTAGTTCGTTTTGAAAAAAAATTAGATCAATTTCAACAGCCAAACACATTCGAGCAAAAAATCAAACGTTTTGAGGAACGGTGTAAAGAAAAAATATACCCTAAAGTATTAGAAAAATGGAAAACGTATGAGGATTTTGTATTAGAGATAATTGATGATATACGCTTTCGTTCAGATATAGATTCACCAATTGGTTATGTCGAATATATGCTTAACTCACGCTTAAAAGAACTGTCAGATGATGAAGTTTCAAAAACGCATATTCAAGTTGATAAAGAAATTTCCAATAACGCTTTATTAGAGATTGATAATATCATAGATACAATCATTGCTAAATATTCAACATCTACAGGAACTGTAGCTACATTTTTAGTCAAGGATACAGCTATTAACAAGTTAACGAAAATAGTTACACTCGGTGAGGCTGAAGAGATTTGGGTAGACAGAGAAGAATTTGTTATGGATAAAATTTATGAATACATAAAACGAAATAGAAGAAAAAAAAGATATTAAGAAGATAAATATTTAAAAAAAGTAAAACAAGTACAGTTTTCCTTTTACTTACAATTACATTTTTCTTTTGCAAGTATGCATTGAACTACAAAAAGAACCAGCTTACAACTGGTTCTGATTCAATTAAAGCAATTTCAAATTCTTCTGGCTCACCGGAATAAGAACGATATTCTTTCTCTGCAGATTCGAATACATTTGGATTAAAACGAGCAAGAGCGGCAAGTTCAGTTTTTATAACTGCTAACTTTATTTTCAATTCTTGAACTACTCACCACTTAACGTCCTTACGGACTGTTTGAAGTGGGAGATTCCTAAGTACAGAGTTCTATCGAACTCTAATGGATTAGGCTATCCCCGTAGTTCCTACGGTTAAGATACGAATTGCTTCGTTTCTAAGATTGAGTGCTGCATTCCGATCCCTATCCTGATGTGTGCCACAAGAAAGGCAATTCCACTCACGAATTGTTAGATTTTTAACATCTTTGTTTTTGTATCCACGATTGGAACATAACTGACTAGAAGCAAATGTTTTAGATACCACAACAACTTGCTTGCCATACCATTTCGCTTTATATTCCAACATAGTTCGAAATTGTGACCAAGATACTTCACTAATCGCTTTTGCAAGCTTTCCATTTTTGAGCATGTTACTGACTTGTAAGTCCTCCATACCGATGACAT
>NZ_KB895769.1:0-2159 GCF_000374965.1 Bacillus sp. 95MFCvi2.1
AATTAGTGTCATAACTTAAGTGATTTGGAAATGAATTCTAATGTCGGAAAAAGAAAAATAGAAATATAGCATACATACAATAAGGGAATGCAGTACAGATCAGCATACAAGTATTCCCTTGCTATTAAAATGTTGTTTTTTAAGTATACTTTTATTTACGTAAAACATTGGGTTCTATGATATAAAATATTATATTTCAAAAAAGTATCGCTATTTTTGAAAACGCTTACTATAATAAGGGTACATAGATTTATAAAATCTTAATATAGTAATAAAAGAGGAAACAATATGACAATCGCAATGGCAGTTTTAAAATTTATAGGTGGAATCATTCCATTCGTACAAGAGCTTTTAAAAGCAGTAATATAAGTTCATTATTCCGCAATTTTTATAAAAGAAATAAGGGATTCTTTTTCTTTTGAGTTTTGTTCTTAAGTATTAAATTATTTTTTGTTAAACAGATGAATAGGGAAAATAAAAAGTAAAAAAATATAATATATTATTAAATAAATTTATGTGTTGTTTTGATGCAATATTGCATATTAAAAAGAGTTGCTAATTTTGTTATTTCAAAATACAATATAAATAATTAAATATTCAGAAAAATACAAGGAGTGATCATTATGGCAATTGCAACAGCAGTTTTAACCTTCTTAGGTGGGGTACTTCCTTTAGTAGCAACTTTATTAAAAGCATTTATGTAATATAATTTTTTCAGAGTTATTCTTAATAAAACTTATACAAATGATTCATGTATTGGAAGTGTACTCAATATATGGATCATTTGTATGGGTTTTATTAGAAAAAAGTTTTTTTGTTTTTATTTAGGTTATAGTCTGATGGTAATGAAATGACAATCAACCCCAAATAATTAGGAGATTCTTTACAATGTAAGCGCTTTCTGTTATAGTGATAATGGGTTGGATGGCACGAGTGGCTATCAGGGTATTTAGCGTAGGTGGGGCTAATACTATGGACAGGATAGAAAGAAATATTATATTGTTTTTTACTATTATGAAACTCTACATACATTATAAAAAAGGAACTGATTCATTATTTTATGAATTGATTCCTTTTTTTATTTTATTACAGTTAAGTGAGGGTAAGGCAATTTTCTTTCGAAAAAATGTCGAATTTATCAGAATTTTGTATTTTTTTGTTGATTTATTTTATTTTTAATGCTAAACTCATAACAACAAGGAAAGAGTAAACAAAAACCCTTAGCGATTAAATTCTCAGAATGTTTAGCCTTATCGGTCGATTTACTCCATTTGATTGACATGTTTGTGTATTGAATCCTCCACTCTTTCTTTGTTGTACCCTACAAAAGAAAACAACCTGTTTTTATCCAAGTTGTTTTCTTTTGTAAAAATTTAATTATTGTTTTTATGACAGTTGGGATAATTATTGTAAAAGTTATTATGGTTTACAGAGGGGGTGGACAGCTAATAGATTGGACATTTAATGCGGAGTTTACATTACAATGGAGTGAATACAGAAAGGGGTGAAAACCAAGAAATTTGGTGTCAGTTTATTAATTTTAGAAAAGGAAGAATAGAAATATAGTGGACATACAATTACAATAAGGGAATGCAGTATAGATTAGTATACAAGCATTCCCTTTTTACGATTATGTTATTATAGGTATGAATGAATTCCTTACTTATATATATTCCATGTATTTTATCCACTACATATGAATAGGTAGTGGTTTATTTTTTAAATTTGAAATGTATCTAAGATATTATCTTTTTCTTCTTTATTGATACCAATATATTTGAGTGTAATTTGTGGTGTACTGTGATTGAGTATGTCTTGCAACATAGCGACATCTTTTGTTTGTTTATAGAACCAATAGCCGAATGTTTTGCGCATTGTGTGAGTTCCGATAGATTCTACATCGGCAAAATCACCGGCTTTTTGCAATTGTCGATAGGCTTGGATTTTACTAATGGGTTGATTTCCTTTACGTGAAGGGAATAACCAGGTATTTTCTACTGTTTGGGCGTATTGATATACTTCGTCAAAAATAGAAGTAAGATTAATAATCCGTTCTTTCTTCGTTTTTCCCTCTTTTACTTTTAATTCTTTTCTACGTTTTCGTTTTAATTTTAAAATCATATGAGTCTCTAATTGAAGTAGATCACTTACTCGTAGAC
>NZ_KB895770.1:0-2081 GCF_000374965.1 Bacillus sp. 95MFCvi2.1
GCGCCGATGGTAGTTGGGACCTTGTCCCTGTGAGAGTAGGACGTCGCCAAGCAATTTTAGACGAGTCAGAATGACTCGTCTTTTTTGTGTTTTTAGCTTATTGAAGATCTTTAATAAAATTTTTCGAAATGTAATGTGCATATTGCACAGTATGTGAATCTTATTGAGCCTCTAAAAGAAATTTCCAATGCTAAGTAGCTTTGTTGAATTCGTTCTTCTCATATAATAAGATGTCTTCTTTAAGATTTTTATAGATATCTAATAGATCGTCTGGTAGAGTACAATAAATAGACTCTTCTAGGGTATAAGGTTCAAATATTTTCCGTTATAATTCAAATTCATTAAAAATAATCTGTAGTATTTGGATTTCAAAGTTTCCTAATGTTGTATCTATAATAGATTCAATATTAGGAAACTATAGCGAATGGGCATATGGATTCGTTAGAAAAGAAAGAAGTCGAACTAGTTATGTTCTTTCGTTATACAATAGGGCGATTAAAACATAATATTGCTTTCCTTAACAAAATATTCATAGTGAATATTTTGTTAAGGAAAGTTTGTTACTTGCGCATTACTATGAATAGTTCTTTCTTTGTTATTCGCTTCTTTTTCTCGATTGTAAATTTTAAGGAGACCTACTATCCTAGATTAGTAAAAATCTTGATGAAGTAGGAGGGCGTTATATTCGAATTTGATATAATATAAGGTGTTTTTAAAATATACATCATAGAGAAGGGATTCAAAGAATGAAGAAAATAAGTATTGTTACAATAGTAGTTTTACTCCTCCTAGTTATTGCGTATATGCTAGTTGGGAACTACTTTTATAACTATGCGCTAAATGCGAAACAAGAAAAAGAATTTTTAGAGGGAAACCCTCATTTAAAGAAAACTGTAACTGTATCGGGTAATGTAGTAGCCACTGATGAAATGAAAAATACAGAATTCTTATCAAAACATCAACCAAGTACGACGTCTATACGTTCTTTTGATAACTTGAAACTAACTGGCTATGAATATCGTAATCAGGAATCTAGTCATAAATGGTCAATCGTGGTTCATGGATATAATGGAAGAGCCTTGGAAATGACAAAATACATTCGCCATTTTTATGAAAAGGGTTATAGTGTAGTAGCACCTGATCTTCGTGGTCATGGCAATAGTCAAGGTGATTATATTGGTATGGGGTGGCATGATCGTAAGGATGTTACGCAGTGGATTCAGTATGTATTAAAGAAAGATCCGCAAGCGGAAATAGCTCTGTTCGGTATTTCTATGGGAGGCGCAACTGTTATGATGACTTCCGGAGAAGAGTTACCTGCCAATGTTAAGGTTATTATTGAAGATTGTGGTTATTCATCTGTTATAGATGAATTCACGTATCAATTAAAAGATCTATTTCATTTACCAAAATTCCCTGTTATGAATGCGGCGAATACAATTACAAAACTCCGTGCTGGTTATGACTTGAATGAGGGATCGGCCGTCAAGCAAGTTGCAAAAAGTAAAACTCCGATGTTGTTTATCCATGGAGATGCAGATACATTTGTTCCTTTTGAAATGTTGGATGAAGTGTATAATGCTGCAAAGGTGAAAAAAGAGAAATTGATTGTGCCAGGTGCAGGTCATGGAGAAGCTGAAAAAATAGATTCGGAGAAATATTGGAATACTGTATGGGGATTTATTGGAAAATACATTCCAGCATAAGTATAGATTTAGAAAGAATCTTTCGCTATTAAAAGTGAAAGATTCTTTCTTTATATATAGGGGATACATTGATTGTAGCTTAAATAGGGAGTCTTTCTATCTAAATGTTATGCGTGGATAAGTGATGGTTAAATTTAAGTGAGGATAAAGAAATCTAACGGATTAAAGTCTTATCTTCTATATTTAATGGGGAATTTGAATTTTGTTTTAAAAAGGTATTGCTTTTATAATGATAAGTGTGTAGTATATTAGAAGTCGCCGATGCAACAAAGCAAAACGTGACAAACGAAATAAAAAACTTAGTTGACATTGAAATATGAAAGTGTTAACATAAGGGAGTCGCAAATGAGCGGCAAACAAGTTCTTTGAAAACTG
>NZ_KB895771.1:0-1738 GCF_000374965.1 Bacillus sp. 95MFCvi2.1
CACACCCGTTCCCATACCGAACACGGAAGTTAAGCTCTCTAGCGCCGATGGTAGTTGGGACCTTGTCCCTGTGAGAGTAGGACGTCGCCAAGCAACTTTAGACGAGTCAGAATGACTCGTCTTTTTTGTGTTTTTACATAATAAGCGAATGATCGAAGAAAAAAATTCCAATGGGACTTTTATGTCTACATATGGTATGAAGAGACATATATGAAAAGGGGGAGAAAAACATTAAAGGAATAAGTATGCTATTAATTGCGATTATACTATGGGGGATAGCAATTGCTCCGACAAAATGGGCGTTAGAGTCAATTCAGCCATTCACCCTATTATTTCTTCGTCTTTGCTTTGCTGGCGGGATATGTCTATTGTTTTTTTTTCAGCAGCTACGAAAAAGTATTGTTAATAGGGATGTTCCGTGGAAAAGGATAAGCGTATTATCTTTTACTGGTGTGGCGGGATATTTTATGTTTACCTCGTATGGGATTTCTTTAACAAGTGGATTGCATGTTAGCATCATTGATGCTGCTTTACCTTTAGTTACAATTATTTTCTCGGCACTGTTTTTAAAAGAAAAGATTCAGTTAAACTATTGGATTGGAATTATATTAGGTTTTATAGGAGTAATATGTATTACCATTCCATCTGGTAATGATAATCAAAGCGCTTCTCTAGTTGGGGACATACTTATTTTATTAAGTACTTTTTTATTTGCTTTCTATACAATATTATTAAAAAGACCAAAACAAGAAAAGAATCTATCAAACGAAGTATTTACAACGTTAACATTAATCATAGGGGCAATCATTCTATTCCCCTTTGCAGTTATCGAAACTTTTTATTATGGTCTACCTCAAATAGAAACATGGAAGACAGGGCTTAGTTTTACATACCTTGTTGTTTGTGCAACAATCCTAGCTTATTGGTTTTGGAATAAGGCACTAGAAAGAATTTCGGCATCAGTAAGTGGGTTGTATTTAAATGCTTTACCACTTATAAGTATTATTGCTTCGGTTATTTTATTAAAAGAATCTTTAACATGGAAGATATTAATAGGAGGATGTCTAGTTTTATTTGGGGTTATCTGGGCGGATAAAGGTAAATTAAGTACTCTAATGAAATCCGTTGATCGACAAACTACAGAAGATAGGAAGTACAAAACATATTAATGCCAGAATATGAAAGGGGGGATGCATCGAATGGCATGCCCTCTTTTTAGTTGGTTTAGAGGAGCATACAGGAAGAGTAGGGAACCCGTGTAATACAATACTAAATTATACATTTATATACTGCATTTATAATAATGAACAAAGGGATGATAATCCAAGGATGTTTGAAGTGAAATTATTTGATAAAAAACAAATTGCTAATGAAGTATTGCCATTCTTTTGACTCTGAAATAGAATGAAGGCTCCTTGAGTACGCATTTATAATATCTAGTAGGGATAAATAGTTTTACTTTTTTCTCTTTTAGAGGTACTGAGTCTATAGGAATGGAAAGGGTGTATGAATAAAAGATTAATAATCTGTGAGTGTTTATCTATAAAAGAGATAAAAAACAATTTTTTATATAAAAATCATTGACTATTTCAATATACAGGTGTAATATTATACGAGTCGCCGATAGCAACAACGCAAAACGCGACAAACGAAATAAAAAACTTAGTTGACATTGAAATATGAAAGTGTTAACATAAGGGAGTCGCAAATGAGCGGCAAACAAGTTCTTTGAAAACTG
>NZ_KB895772.1:0-1684 GCF_000374965.1 Bacillus sp. 95MFCvi2.1
GCCGCTCATTTGCGACTTCCTTATATTAACACTTTCATGTTTCAATGTCAACTAAGTTTTTTATTTCGTTTGTCGCGTTTTGCTTTGTTGCTATCGGCGACTCGTATAATATTACACCTCTATATAATAATAGTCAATGTTTTTTTACATAAAAAGTTTTTTTCTATATATAAGCAAACACAAATCATTAACCTTCTGTTCATACTCCCTTTTTCTATTTCCCATAGACCTAACCTTTCCAAAAGAGAAGAGCCTAAAAGCACTTAATTCCTCCCTACTCCACATTATGAGCACTTACTCAATGAGCCCTATTTTCATAGAAAGCATTTCTTCCCTAATTATCCTGTACGCTCCCCTAGATCAATTATAAAAAGGGCGTGCCATTCGATGAATCACACACCTCTTTTTATGTTCTTGCATTAATGTATTTTATACTTTCTATCTTCCTTAGTCTGTCGATCTACGGATTTCATTAGAACACGCAACTTATCTTGATCCGCCCAGATAACTCCAAATAAAACTAGACATCCTCCTGTTAATATCCTCCATGTTGAAGATTCATTTAATAGAATAACCGAAGCAATAATACTTATAGGTGGTAAAGCATTTAGATACAACCCACTTACTGATGCCGAAACCCTTTCTAGCGCCTTATTCCAAAACCAATAAGCTAGGATTGTTGCACAAACAACAAGGTATGTAAAACTAAGCCCTGTCTTCCATGTGTCTATCTGAGGTAGACCATAATAAAAAGTTTCGATAACTGCAAAAGGGAATAGAATCATTGCCCCTATGATTAATGTTAATGTTGTAAATACTTCATTTGATAGATTCTTTTCTTGTTTTGACCTTTTTAATAATATTGTATAGAAAGCAAATAAAAAAGTACTTAATAAAATAAGTATATCCCCAATTAGAGAGGCACTTTGATCATCATTACCAGATGGAATAGTAATATATACTATCCCTATAAAACCTAATATAATTCCAATCCAATAGTTTAACTGAATCTTTTCTTTTAAAAACAGTGCCGAGAAAATAATTGTAACTAATGGTAAAGCGGCATCAATGATACTAACATGCAATCCACTTGTTAAAGAAATCCCATACGAAGTAAACATAAAGTATCCTGCCACGCCAGTAAAAGATAATAAGCTTATCCGTTTCCACGGAACATTCCTATTAACAATACTTTTTCGTAACGGCTGAAAAGAAAACAATAAACATATCCCACACCAGCAAAGCAAAGACGAAGAAACAATAAGGTGAATAGTTGAATTGACTCTAGCGCCCATTTTGTCGGAGCAATTGCTATTCCCCATAGTATAACCGCTACTAGTAACATACTTATTTCTTTCATAAATCCCCACACCCATTCAAAAAGATACATTATGTATTATATCTTTTTAGTGGTTTTTCTTGTTAAATATATTTGTAATTTCAATTAGTAATAAGCTGTAAGGAAACCACTAAACCCTTTTCATACATATTGTTTCATTAACGTCTATTTTCCCTTCCATAGTATAACTGATTTATTAAGTATTGTTTTCTGAATCGACAAGACATTTAGCAAGACTTTCAATAGTATATAAAAACACAAAAAAGACGAGTCATTCTGACTCGTCTAAAATTGCTTGGCGACGTCCTACTCTCACAGGGACAAGGTCCCAACTACCATCGGCGC
>NZ_KB895773.1:0-1675 GCF_000374965.1 Bacillus sp. 95MFCvi2.1
CCAACGGTTCTCACTACAGACAAAGCGCCAGCATTACTTTGCGCATTTAACAAATTAAGAAAACAAGGATTTTATCAAACTACAATCCATTGTACAATCAAGTATTTAAACAATCTTATTGAACAGGATCATAGGCATGTAAAGAGACGTTTTGCCAAATCCGCAGAATTTCAAAATCTTCGTCATGCTTCACGTACGATAAAAGATATTGAAACCATTCATGCTCTATATAAACAAAGACGAAGTCTTCAAAGAGACTTCGCCTTTTCAACGTACAATGAACTTCAACAATTACTAGCTACTTCTTAAACATTACTCTTCATTTACCAACCTGTTTATGCTTTTTTCAAACTTTGCAACAGAACCCATTGCCCTTTCACTTTAATATAAGTTTCATCGACTCTCCATGAATCATTTGTTGTTTTAAGATGATGTCGTACTTTCTCTTCTAATTGAGACCCATATTGATGAACCTATCGCATAATCGTTGTGTGAGCTATGGATAAGCCTCGTTCCTCCATCATTTCCACTAGGTTACGGAAGCCCAAATTGTACCGTAGGTACCACCTTACTGTTAATAAGATGAGTTCCGGCTGATAATGCTTTCATTTGAACAAATTTTCCTTTTCCATATCGATCACACACCTTTTTCTAGAGTAATACTATCAGTATGTCCAAGTTTAGGAGATTACTTGCAAAAGTTTTAGGGTTTTTGCACCAGAACCCTATATTCCGTCAATACTGCAGATAGGCTAACCAGCCAAAACTCATTTGAATGTCTTTCTCCGTCTCCCTTTTGGAGATACCCTGGAGCCGAGCAGTTAGCTTTTGCTAGCTGCTCTTTTGTTTAAATTTATACATAGTTTATATATAATTCAGACACATTTAACATGATGAGCTTTTGAAAATTGGTGGTATTATTAACTTGTTGAAAACGACACGTTTCGACCAATACAAAATAACCTTCCTTACCTCTGAATCCCTGCCCCCTGTTCAGCAGGGATTCTTGTAATTTGCGAGTTCTTCTCAGGTTACCGTTGTACAAAATAGCGCTTTTGTTTAGTTTTCTTCCACGTTAGATAATCTAAGCTCAATATGTTGCGCCTTCATCCAAACACCCCTTATTTTCGTTTTAATTCTTCCAATAACTGAGTCACTTCAAAACTTCCATGTTCGATTGGTTGCATTGCTCTTCATCTCCTTTTAGTAGATTCCATAATTCCTGCTTACTCATTTCATAAAGCTGCCGCCCTGTATCTTCTTCCTTGTAAATCCCTTTATGTAATAAGACATCGATGAAAATTTGTTTCCTATCCATGTTTCCTCCTAGCTTGTCTGTTTCACTCTTTTTCTTTGGTGACTTGAATACGTATTTTCTAATATCTTTATAAAGAATAGCCTCAGCGTTTATGAAGTCTTTAAACAAACTAATCACTGAACCACTCCTTTCATTCTCGAATCGAGACACGAAAACAACTTAGTGTGTAGGACAGCACTCCCATTTTTTATTTCCGATCATGCCCCGATTCCAAAATAAAGAGCCACTCAAACGAGCGACTCTAATCTTTTATTCTTATCTAACATCAAAATGTTCTTCTTTTAACCATGTACTTTGTCCAATATCCAAATAACCATCTTGTCGTGCATAAACTCTATATGGAACAGATCCATCTAC
>NZ_KB895774.1:0-1557 GCF_000374965.1 Bacillus sp. 95MFCvi2.1
ATTATCATGCAAATGATCTGTATATCAAAAGTGAATTGATGTGCAGATCATTTGTGTGAGAAAAGTCCCTTTAGCATTATGAAGGGACTTTTTTAAATTTCTACATACTTGAGGTGCCGTCACATCAACATCAAGTTAAAACACTTTTTAATGTTTTAAAAGTGCTTTTTATTTATTATAAGTACGAATGTAAACTTTTAGATATTTGTTTACATTCATATCCCCTAAAATATTGACTTCACAACAAATCTCCTGATATCATCAAAAACAAATAAAAAAGTATACATTCAAATCAAAGCAAAACCTCTGGTCCAATCACTCTTTCTACATAATTCATAAGTTAATGTAAAAGGGGGTAATCCTATAATAGCTTTACTACAATTAATTAGACCATCCGCATTTAGAGCTGTAAAAGCATTTAACCAGAATGTACTTACAACACAAATTCAACAGATTACGTATGAAACTAAACAATTTGATTTAAAAGATGAGTATAATATATCCGATTCAACCTTTATTCCTAAAAGAAAAGGAGTATATGCTATTACTGCAGGTGCAGCATTTCTTGCTAATATTCCTTTTGATAATCCTCGTACTACAACCATGTTAATACGTGTAAATGATATCGATATTGTTAAAGAAGATCACTATTTCGTGCCAAAATTAGTTAGACGACCTCATGCAGTAAGAGTAAGTACTATTCTACAATTAAATAAAAGGGATAAAGTTCAAATATGGACAATTATTAGCGGAGGAAATATGACTATTTTGAATAACGAAGGAACACATTTTGAAGCAGCTAGATTTTCATCTCCATAAAATTTCATCAGTATAATCATAATTAACTAAGAATAATCTTTTTATTTTTAGTTATAAAAATAAAAAAAGAGCTTTTAAAAAAGCTCTTTTTTTCTATCTAATTATTCAATTCGAAGTGCTAAAATATCTCGACAATCTAAAACAATTACAGTTCCTGGTTCTGTTTCATTATCTACAAAAGTTGCACAAAAATTTTCTGGATTGAAATTAACAAAAATAACGTCTTCGATTGTATTCCCACTTAAAAAAATATCTACTTCTGTACCTAATTGTAAAACCGCTAACTGATCACATACGCATTTATCATGATCATTAAACATTTAAAAACATCCCCTTCTAGAAATATAGAATTCATTCTATTCTATGTTTAAATACAAGAAGAGCTTGTTTAATAGCCTATATTCCAAAGAGATAGTATTTTTGGTTGTGATATATTTTCATACATAGTTTTCTTCGGAGGTCGTGATTCCATAAAACATACTCCTCTCTCATTAAAATGTACTGCAATACCTGCATTATTGATTTATGTACCTATAAGGTAGGGTATATATAATTGCTTGTATCAATATAGGATACAAGCATGTTTGGCATGCAAATATAAAGAATAAAGAGAGAAATAACGATATATACTATATTCATGTAAGATTTACATAACACACTTATCAGCAGTCCATGTATCTAGAAACTTAGAAAAGTCCCTTCATCTTCTGAAGGGACTTTTCATTCACATAATCAGTG
>NZ_KB895775.1:0-1445 GCF_000374965.1 Bacillus sp. 95MFCvi2.1
CAAGATTTCTTCAAATACATATCCTCATTAAATAATTCATAGATAAAAAACAGGCGGAAAGGAATTTCCACCTGTTTTTTTATTTGATTAACCTCGCTTTAAACGAAATTAATCAATTGATTATATTTTCAACGATAGCAATATTTTTATTTGTACAAGGTTAAATGCTATAGAAACTTTTCTGAATCACAAAACATGTAAAATAATATAGAAAAAAATAACAGTAATTTAGAATATTTTTAACTGAATTTTACTAATTGTTATTAACAAAAATTAACACGTATATTTTAGGTACAGAAAGTTAAACAGCAAGGAGGTAGTTAATCTGATGCTAGAGATAAAAAGTTCTATAGATATGATAAACAATATAAATTATCATTTGGATCTTGGTAGGCAAAACAATCATCATTTAAAAACCTTTTCAAATGAACAAGACGTATTGCCATATCATGTTTACAAACACCCATTGAATAAACAAGCATCACAAAAAGAATCGATTAGTCTAGCTCAACCATTTATTCATATTAATACCTTAGCACAAATTCTATATGAAGCATTTCACAATCAAACATTTACAGCTTTGGCACCTATTCTATTTGTTTTTCAACCGAATATTGTAACTGGTATATCTACCCCAGGTGCTTATTCAATAGATTTTTATAATGATTATTTTGTTCATTTAAAAGACATCAATATTCAAGAATTTAAAGCAGGAATAGGTGAAAAAAAAGGCCCTATAGCTATTGGATATCTGATAAATCAAAGTGAAAGCATTCAACATTCAAAAGAATTTATGTATCAAAAGTTACAGGATCAAACTACAAAGTGTATGTTAGCTTTACAAAAGCAGTTGGACATACATGGAGAGTTAGAAGAACAAATTCAGCTATCATTTGATTTCAAGAAAATAATGATACCTTTAATAGCCTTACAATGGATTAAACAAACAACTTTACATTAAAGGAATAAAAAGATTGGTGATGCTGGAGATAGAAGGCAGCATAAACTACCTTCTATAACATCTAAACCCGTCATCAATCTTTGGTAATGAAATTTGAAGTACTCTAACATTTGTTTTCTGAATATTCGAATAGGGTGGTTGCTATGTCTAAAAATGAAAAATTAAACAAATTACGTAATCAAGAATTTGATGCAAAAGAATTGATTGGTGTAATCAATGAAAATGAATTAAAAAAGATAGCGGGTGCAGGAGATGTGAATCCAGAAACGACACCAGCGACACCAACAATTACAGTTACTATCAAAACAACAAATCTATGCCCCACAATACCTTGTACAAGACAATACCTTGTACAATGAGGTGCTTATAATGCTAATCAATAGATAAAAAATGAGAGGAAGTTAAATATGTCAAAAAATGAAAAGCTAAACAAATTACGTGATCAAGAGTTTGATACAAAAGAATTAATTGGATCAGTGGATGA
>NZ_KB895776.1:0-1515 GCF_000374965.1 Bacillus sp. 95MFCvi2.1
GATGCACTTGCTTTCTCTATTGGCAAAAATCCTAAAAACGTAACCAAAACGAGGAAAGACATTAATACCCCTTTAATCTTCATATCAACACTCCTTTAAAACATTTTAATTATACAATAATTGTAAATTGCAATTTTATATTTTTCAATATTAAAAAAATTAAGCAGGATAAAAAACAGTAATAAATAAAATACATTTGAAAGTAAACTTTTAAATATTTGTTTACATTGGATTAAAAAGACATTATCAAAAAATAAAGATGGAAGACGATCTCACATTAATCGTCTTCCATCTCTAAAAATAATAAAAAATCATTTTACTTCATCTAGCTTCTTCATTTTTCTAAGTAACTTAGTTTTTGTTATATCTCTAGAAATAATAAATAAAACTAAGTTAACCAAAATTAAAATTACATCTATACAAATAACCCAAAAGTCACTTTTTATAAAAGAATTAGTCAAAACCAATATTAATAAACTAACCCCTGAAATTAAACCTACTTTATTTTGGTCTATTTTTAACATAAAATCATCTCCTTCTAACTATATTACACTATTCTTGTTACAATTAATTTTAATATTAAACAGTTTTAATGTAGTTATCTTATGAAAGTAAACTTTTGAATATTTATATACATTTGGTATATCTCCTGAAACCTTTGCCTTTAAGATTTTAATATTTTGGATAAAAAAAGCCGAGTTTTTACTCGACTTTTCATTTCCTCTTTACTTGGTTGGTGATAACGTCAAATCTCCAAACTTCTTTTTAATAGCTTTGGTCGTTGCTTTAAAATTATACTCATCGCCATCTTTTTTAATTTCAAATACAATTGGCTCTTTCCCATCTTCTTCTAAACTAATTTCATCTTTGTTAATTTTATATGTAAACCCTCTTGTGAAAGCTCCTATCTTGAAAGAAACCGTATTTTTAGCGAATTCTGCTGTATATGATTCGCCATTGGTAGCAACGACATTCCACTTTTTAGATTGCAAATCATCTGATGGATCTTTACCACAAGCACTTAACCCCACAACCGCTATGACTATTAATAAAACATAAATAATTTTTCTCATCTATTAACGCCCCTTTATTTTATGAACTGATTCGCTTTAAAGACGAACTCTTTTTTCTCAATTTTCGTTAAATTCGTCTATTATTGTATCACAATTTAACCCATTATTAGTAAAAAAGGAAAAAAATAGATTTTTTTGTTATTACTGAAAGTAAACTTTTACATATTTGTTTACTTTCACTTCAAAGCGTAACACCACACATCCATCAACTTAATATTTTGAAGTACCTCAAAACAAAAATTTTATCTCACCACAATTATCTATAAGAATTCAGTTCATTTTTTTGTTTTAGGAAACAATTAATTTCCAATACATGTCTTAATGCGAAAATGTAATATTTCGTGACCTTACCCTCCATATGTAATATTATATATAAAAATATATTGATATAATTGTAAGCGCTTACTATAATAAAAGCATAAAGATAAATCACATCTTAGCA
>NZ_KB895777.1:0-1335 GCF_000374965.1 Bacillus sp. 95MFCvi2.1
TCTTTGATGCTACCTCTTACTAATCCATTAACTGGTTTTGTGAAAAGGTTAACTCCATATCCGACAGGATACTTAGAAACTGCAATGCCGATACCTGATTCCCGGATCGGTTTTTCATTTGGATTCGGTACATTCGGTTCTTGTCCAATAAACCAAGAAAGCGGTTTATCTCCGACTAATAGATTTAAGTCGCACTTACCAATCCCAGGTACCTGTCCTGTTTCAGTGTATTGCCAGATATCGCATGGATATGCTGGTTTATTTCCACCATAACGAGGAATCCACGTAAAGTCTGCTTTCACTTTAGACATACCGAATTGTTCATACATATGATGACCTACGTAGAAACCTACTTTTTTAGCACCTAAACGATATAACTCATCAATGAAAGCTTGTGAGCCTGCTGCCATGTCACCCATCGTTTCCTTTTCTACATCTGCAACCCAGAATAATGCGTCTTTGTCTCCACGCGCCCAAAAGTCTCGTGCTTCTTTTTTAGCATCTTCTACAGATACGAAACGACAGAAAGCATAGTTTCCGAATGGTACGCTATGAGACTTCATAGAAGCCACGTATGATTTATACATTGGATCTACATAGTTTGAGCCATCTTGTACACGTGCAATCACTAAATCAAGTTGCGGAGCCGCAACTGACCAATCAATATCACCATTCCATTTTGAAATATCTACAATGTGTCCCATTATTGAACATCTCCTTTTTTCTCTTCTTGTTTTTGTTTGCCACCCAAAATTTCAACAGCATTTGTTAATGCAGAAGGTAACATGATTCCTATACGTCCTGCATTTTCTAAGATTGATAAAAGCTCATTACCCATAAAGAAAAAGATGGTTGCTTCACGAATAGCGCTATTGCTACCAATTGCGGTGTCCAACTGCGCAGCCACCCCAACTAATAAAAAAAGCACTACCTTTTTGGCAATGCCTTTGAAACCAACTTTACTTTTCAATTCTCCGTTATATCCTGCTGCAATCATGCCTGTGATATAATCAATCGCTACCATTATTACTAGGATTTGCAAAACCGCATCCCAGCCTCCCCAGAAATATCCACAAAAGCCACCTAATGTAGCTATAAACGATTTTGTTAATATATTAATTTGATTCATTTGTTACACTCCTTAAAAAAAGGCCGACTCACAAGAGCCGGCTAAGCTATTATCGAATATCGAAGTGTTTCTCTTCTACAAATCGTTTGTTGTCAATTGCCATCCAACCATCTTTGCGAGAGTAAATGTCATACGCAACAGAACCCTTCACTTTATCTATGTAGCTTCCATCTGGAGCACCTGGTGCTGAGTATGTGTTAATACCG
>NZ_KB895778.1:0-1362 GCF_000374965.1 Bacillus sp. 95MFCvi2.1
ATGATATCAGATATCTATTTTAAGATATTTCTATAATAAAAAAAAGACACCTCTGTAGGTGTCTTTTTTGTGCTGTCCCTTCTTATTAATCTAGAAAAAATAATGCCTTTAAGAATAATGAATAGTAAACATTCTTAGGTTAATGGGCATGTGTCAGTACCCCTATAACTCATCTTCCTAATTCTTAATTATTGAGAAGATAAATCGTGATAAAAGGGCCTGCAACAGATTGTTGCAGGCTTTTTTTATAACGCTACAATGCGTTTCTTACTATTTAATATTAGAATAAATTAAATTAATTGAAGGAGGTACAAATATGGACATTGGAAAAAAAATTAAACATTTAAGATTACTAAATAAAATGACACAAGAAGATGTAGCCAACCAATTATTTATTTCAAGACAAGTCATATCTAAATGGGAACTAGGAAAAAGTCTTCCTGATCTAGCCAATTTATTAGCCTTAAGCAATCTATTTAATGTTTCAATTGATTCTTTATTAAAGGAGGATTCAAATTTGCAAAATCAGATAATAAAACAAAGCAATTATAAAAGATATTTATTAATAGCCTCTCTATACATATATTCTTTAATTACTATTGTTGTTATATTTTATTGTCTCGTTGCCTTTTTACTTATACCAAAAGACATAAAAACATCAGATCTAAAGGTTATTAATTCCCACTTTTATCAAGAAAGCGATAAAAAAGAAATTTTATATATTTATAGTAAATTAACACCGTTCTTCTCCAATTATTCAGGAGATTATAGCATTGAAACAAAAGATCATGAAATAAACATTCATGCTCATCGAAATTCAATCCCTTTTAGAAATAAAGACGTTTTATTTTCAATCGAAAAAGATATACCTCACGGGATAGATTGGCAAGAAAAAGATGTTTACATTGTAGACAAAAACAATAACAAAATACTTATATATAACCATAAAAATAAACAACTATATTATCAAACAAAAAATTAAAGTAGGTGATCAAAATTAAAAACATCTATAAATATACTTTTATAATAATTACATTTATCCTTAACATAATCAGTACTCTACTTATTGGAAATACAGGATTTGCACCAAACGTTATAGTATTTTCTATTAGCTTTTTATTTTTCACCATTTTATTTCAATCAATCACAATTCTATTCATTATCTATATGATTAAAAATGATGAATCTAAAAAAATAAAAATAATTTTATACGTCTTTTTAACACTAGATATATTTATCTTTTTATCTTTACTATACATAGCCTATATCGTAATAACTCAAAATCTATAAAAAAATAACATACTAATAGCAAGGGAATGCTTGTAGACTGATCTATACTGCATTCCCTTATTGTATGTATGC
>NZ_KB895779.1:0-1361 GCF_000374965.1 Bacillus sp. 95MFCvi2.1
GTAGTTTGATAAAATCCTTGTTTTCTTAATTTGTTAAATGCGCAAAGTAATGCTGGCGCTTTGTCTGTAGTGAGAACCGTTGGTTCTCCAAAATGTTTTACTAATCTTTTCATGAAGGCATAGGCAGCTTGATGATCTCGTTTTTTACGAAGTTGAATATCCAATGTGTGTCCATCTTTATCAATTGCACGATAGAGATAACGCCATTCTTCCTTAACTTTGATATAAGTCTCATCTCAATGCCAAGATAAGCGTGCAGATTTATTTTTCATTTTCCAAATTTGATAGATGAGATTGCCATGTTCATGAACCCATCGCATGATGGTTGTTGGGTGAGCTGAAATATCACGTTTTTTCAGGATTTCAGATACTTCGCGATAACTTAAAGAAAAACGGAGGTAGTAGCCGACAGCTACTAAAATAATATCTTTCTTGAATTGTTTTCCTTTAAAATATCTCATGTCTGATTCTTCTAAATCCTGTTTTCTAGAGTGTAGCTTCATGTAGAAAACTTTGCAACAGAACCATAATTATGCTCTTTTTGGTTCTAATTTGATTTTACAGTAGCAGATGAGACTTCGTCATTCCATATTCTTTCCCCATCACCCATAGAGCTACTTAAATTATAAAGAGCTCCCGTATTTGCTAGTCCAAGCGCTCGACCTTGCCCATCAAAATCTTCATATATAATCGTATAATCTCCATGAGCATGTGTACGAACAGAAGAAATAGAATCATTAGAATCCCCAGTGAAATTAAAAATTTTAACAGGATTTTTACTTGCAGGTATATTTATAGTAGCCCCGTTACCATCAGCATCTTTATAAAAAGTCGAATGTATGGCCGCTCTATTTACTACTAAGCTACTATTACTCGGGTTCTTTCGATTAACAGGATGTTCTTTTAAGTAATCTTCAAAATCAGCTTTGTTTTTAAAATCAATTGACATTTGTGGTCCAATCATTCCTTTAATCATTACTTGATAAGGTGCAACAGATTTTACTAGAGAAGCTGCAGAGACCTCTGAATTAGATACACCTAGCACCATAGTTCCAGCTAATAATGCTGTAGAAAGTACGCCAACTATACGTTTCAATATCAACACTCCTTTAAAGTTTATAATACATATTCTATATGTAACATCATAATTTTTAGAAGTAGTGATATTAAATTCACTTAGTTACATTTTAGAAAGTTTCTTTGTCTACAAGGTACAAACGTAAAAAAATTTTGAGTTTGGTTCAATTATGTTAGTAACCTTTTAAAATGGTTCCGGTGCAAGAAATTCAAGATACATGCAAGTAATCTCCTAACCTTGGACATACTGATAGTATTACTCTAGAAAAAGGTGTGTGATCGAT
>NZ_KB895780.1:0-1308 GCF_000374965.1 Bacillus sp. 95MFCvi2.1
ATTTTTTCATAATAGTCCTTAATCTTACGGTCATTCCGTTTTTGTTTCTCGTTATACTTGTCCACCGCTTCTTGAAAGACATCCTTGTATACACTTTGGATGTCCTTTTGAACAAAGTAGATATTCTCCTCTAACCTGGATGGATCGATGCCAGGATTCCCATGAATGTTTTCCCTGTTATTATGGCTTAATGAACTTTGGTGAGATTGATTAAATGAGATAGAGAACAACATAAAGTGCCACCACTTTCCCTAGATTAATTGATACCATAAGTCTAGCAAGGCGACGAAATGGAGTCAATTAAAGTAACCCTATACGTATTTTGACGCTAACGCATCAAAATCGATAGGGGTCTGCGACGCTTTTCGGCTTTACCGAGCCATGCTCAGCATGGCAAAAACAAACCTTGGGCTTTGCCCAAACCCACTGGGGAACTCTTCCCCAGACCCCATCCATCGAACACCCCAACCCCTCAATCCTTGAGGGGCTCCCTCGCCGGTTGGCAGGCCAAAACGCATACGTTTTGACACACCAAGAGGGTTTGGGACAGTAAGTCTGTCAACTCCTTAATGCTCCTTCATTTCGCTTCCGCTTCATTCTGTCCGCTTACCGTTGACAGACATGATACAACTACCTCTAATTATTTGTAAGATAACTCTATAACAAAATAACCTCACACTTTATCCACCTTAGGATACTTTAGTATTTCTAGAAATAATATATAAAATTAATACAAGAACAAATAATGAAATACTAACTATCCCAGTTACTGTCTCATTATTTACTGTGTAATTTACAATAGTAATAATAAACAAACAAAGAGTACCTATTAATGCTAACTTTTCTTTTATAAATTTAAACATTAATTCATCCCCTTTTCTAATAAATATAGCAAAAATAAATTGTAAAATAATGCAAAATTAGCAGATTAAATCTTTAAAAATCATATGATATTTCGTGACCTTACCCTCCATATGCAATATTACATATAAAAATATATTGATATAATTGTAAGCGCTTACTATAATAAAAGCATAAAGATAAATCACATCTTAGCAACAACAAAAAAGGAGGAAATAATATGACAATTGCAATGACAGTTTTAAAATTTGTAGGTGGAGTAATTCCATTAGTTCAAGAACTTTTAAAAGCATTTATGTAAGTACATTATTTAACAATTATTTATAAAAATTATCATATCTTAATACGAAATAAGAGGAGGAAATAATATGGCAATCGCAATGGCAGTTTTATCATTCTTAGGTGGAATCATCCCATTAGTAGGAGAGCTTTTAAAAGCAGTAATGT
>NZ_KB895781.1:0-1232 GCF_000374965.1 Bacillus sp. 95MFCvi2.1
TGAAGTGCACCCCGATTGTTAGACACAGTCTAACAATCGGAGGTGCACTTTTTTATGGCTAAATTTTCTTCAAAAGAAAAAATACGAGCGATAAGACGATATTTAGAGGGGACTGAAGGTGGAAAAACAATTGCTAAATCTATTGATGTTCACCCCAGTATGCTCTATCAGTGGATTAAACAATATGAATCCTTAGGTGAAAATGCTTTTGAAAAACGCTATACATCCTACTCTACCCAGTATAAACTAGATGTACTTAATTATATGAACGAACAAGGGACATCTATCAGGGAAACAGCGGCGCTTTTCAATATTCCTTCTTACGAAACACTTCGAAAATGGAAAGTAGCTTATGAAACAGGAGGATTGGATGCCCTACAATCAAAGAAAAAGGGGCGTCCATCCATGGAAAAGAAAAAAACAAATACAACTAAAGATCAAGGAATAGTTGAAGGTTCGATAGAGGCACTACAAGCGGAAAATGAGCGTTTACGTATGGAAAATGCATATTTAAAAAAGTTGAATGCCTTAGTTCAAAACAAGGAGAAATCACGAAACAAGACAAAGCCCAAGTAGTCTATGAATTAAGGCATGAATTTTCAGTGAAGGTGCTACTTCAGCTCGCAGGTATTCCGCGCAGTACGTATTATTATTGGGTTAAAAGATTCAATCTTCCTGATTCAGATGTAGAACTAAAAGGATTGATTCGAACCATTTATGACGAACATGAGGGGCTTTATGGTTATCGTCGTATTCGTGATGAACTTACGAATCGCGGACATAAAGTAAATCATAAAAAAGTGTATCGTATCATGAAAGAATTGGGATTAAAATGTCTCGTTCGCATGAAAAAATATCGCTCTTATAAAGGAACAGTTGGAAAAATTGCACCTAATATTTTAAATCGTAACTTCCAAGCTGAAAAACCAAATAAAAAGTGGGTTACGGATATTACGGAGTTTAAATTATTTGGAGAAAAGCTATATCTATCGCCAATGTTGGACTTATTTAATGGTGAAATTATCACATACACAATTGGTTCAAGACCAACTTATTCACTTGTTTCAACGATGTTAGACCAAGCGTTTGAACACTTAACAGTCAAAGATACACTCTTGATCCATTCTGATCAAGGTTGGCACTATCAAATGAAACAATACCGTCATTCCCTTGCTAAACGTGGCATTACACAAAGTATGTCTCGTAAAGGAAACTGTTACGATAACGCAGTG
>NZ_KB895782.1:0-1030 GCF_000374965.1 Bacillus sp. 95MFCvi2.1
TTTTTTTTTGTCATATGTTAATTCCTCCTTAATTGAGGGGAATCAACAAAAACACCTATTTTTTGCTATTTGATTATAAATCAAATTATGATAATCTATAATCAGATAAATGAAGTTTAGGTATTTTCGTAGAATACCCTATGAAAAGAGTCATGTTCCCGCATGACTCTTTTTTTCATTCTATCACGTTTTCAATAACCTTAAAGATAAAAACAAAGTTTCTTTATTTTTTACCGATCTATGTCCAATCCACTATGTCTATTCATTTCTCTTTTATGTTCACGTTCAAAGTGATTATCTATTCCCTTGCTATCCAATTCATTTTTAACAATCCCTCTAAACGCCTTAAATTGCTCTTTAAGAACTTTTTTCGTTTGTACATATAAAACTCCTATATTCATCTGTAAACCCTTTATATAAGCTCTTAATGAGCTGATTTCTCTATTTAATACAGCAACTTCTTTCTGTAACTGACTTTTTTCTCGTTTCAATGTTCGATTTTCTTCCATCCACCCCTCTGCATGCACTTTTAAACTTTCATTCTCTTTCACAAAATCTGTTTCTCTCAAACGCTCATAATCTTTTTTGATAGTAACGGCTGCATTCACTTGTTTTGTAAATTCTTGATATTGTTCCGGTGATAATACATAATTTCTTGTCTGTTTCTTTTTGATTTCAGCTTTCCCAAACATTTTATCTTGTACTTCTGTTATTACTTCTCTACGCAAAAATGGAACTTTAACAGGTTCATTTGATACTTGATCCGTAGCACTATCCAATTCCATTTGCTGTTGTTTCACCTTTTTTTCTAACTCAATATATCGCTGACCAATCAGCTGTAACTTTTCATTTTCACTTTTTACTTGTTGTTCCACTGCTTCTAACTCTTTGTATTTATCGGCTACATGTGTTTTCACCATCTGTAATTCATTTACTTTTTCTTCAGCATGTTTCATATGATGATCAAAAACTTCTAACTGCATTTCTTTTTCATATATTTGATTCTCAACGGTTGATTTCATTTCAGCAT